>CATLBG010000060.1 GCA_949878595.1 uncultured Clostridia bacterium | reverse complement strand
TGTAAAAATTAAATAAAATATTTTTTCAGAAATTTCGATAAATTTTGCAAAAAAAAAATAGAGATATATCCCTATTTCTTTTTTACATTTTTAAGTTTGTCAAGTTCTTTAGCAAGTGCAGATTTTTTGTTGTTAGCTTTGTTTTTATGAATGATTCCGTTTGTTACTTTTTCATCAATAATTGAAAATGTTTCTGGAAGCAATTGTTCTGCAAGCTTAACATCGCCATTTGCTATAGCAGCATTATACTTTTTGATTGCTGTTGCAAGTTCGCTGCGTTCTGCTTTGTTGCGTGCATTATTTCTAATGGCAACTTCTTGTCTTTTTTTTGCTGATTTAATAATTGGCATATTATTTATTGCTCCTTTAAGGTATTACTGCCTACAATATTAACACACATTTATTTTATTTGCAAGTATTTGACTCAATATTTTTCTATATTTTTGTGTAAGACCCATTTCTTTCCTAGAAAAGTAGAAGCGAACTTCATTGCAACCACTATTATTTTTCTGTAATTTTGCAATTTGTTTAGCCACGCCAAAATTCCCATCAAAAATGGGCAAACACAAAGTTTTATATAAATCATGTTTAATTAATGAGTAATGAGTGCAGCCCAAAATCACCCCGTCATGAGACGCAGCTGAGGAGCACACTAGATGAAAATCTTTTAAAAATTGCAGTCTAAAATTAAGCTTTTTATAGAGCAAATTGTTTTCTATGCTCATGGCAAGTGATGGAACAGAAAGCGTCCTCACTGTTCCGTTTGCCATGGATTTTAGCTTGTTGAAACGCACCTGTTCTAGCGTTGTTGGCGTTGCCAAACAAAGTGCATTTTTTGCACCACTGTCACTTGCAAGTTTAATGGCTGGCTCAGTGCCAATAAAGTGAATATCTTTAAAATAAGTTCTTAAGTTTTCTATAGAGCTTGTTGTTGCGGTATTGCAAGCCAGCACAACAATTTTTATATTAAATTTTTTTAAAAGGCCTTTAATAATTTTACTTAAATATTTAAAGATATCTGCTTTTGTGTGGTCGCCATATGGCGAGTGCAAGTTGTCGGCAAAGTAAATGAAGTTCGCTTGCATGAGCCCCATTGTTTCTGCCAGTGTAGACAGTCCGCCAACCCCGCTGTCTATAAATAAAATATACTCTTTTTTCATAACATAGTATATGCGAAAAATTTTTTATTTTGTAATTAAATTAACTTAAATTAAAACTTTTTGCAGAAAAAAGGGGTAACTAGTTTCTAGTTACCCGCTATTAAAGATATTATCTTGTTTTTGGTTTTGCTCTTGAAATAATTACAAATGTCACGACTGCTAGCAAGATTACTCCAGCAAACACGATAAGCAAAATTGCAGAAGTGTTTAGCTTTTTAGTGAGCGAAAATGTTTGAATGTCCGTTGTTCCCATAGAGTCAGTAATTTTAACCGTATAAGTTCCATAGTCATAAAAGGTAACACTTCCATTGCCATCTTCAGAATTAAGGCTATATGGCACTGTTTCGCCGTTAAAAGTAATTTCAACTAGCATGTCTCCAACGCCTTGGCAATTAAATGTAATATAGTCTTTGCCAATATCAGCTTCAATGGTAACAAGTTGTCGGCCAAGAAGAACGGTATATGAATTTATATAAGTCTTGTCAATATTTGGAGTTTTAACATTTGTTGGATTACTGCTAAAGGTGAGTGAAAATGCAATTTTGTCATTATTTTGAATTTGTTTTGTGTGAGTACTTGGCTGGGTTTTATAAGGTTCGCTAGCCTCTAATGTTTTTCCATCAACAGTAAATGTTGCTTTTGCCTGGGTTACGATAGTGAAGTTATAGTCTTTTGTTTGTTTACTAGAAGAAACTTTGTGAACAGCTATTTCATAGTAGCCGTCGGCTTCGGATAAAAATGAAAAGTCACCATTGTTGTTTATAAAATTCTTGTCTTCTGCATCAAAATCTTCATAAATATTAATATCCCAATCAGGGTGACTGGTTTTTAAATTCAAAATTTCTTGAGTATAACTGCTTCCAGTTGGAATGTAATATTCATATGTAGTTATATTGTCACTAGAACCATATAATGTTTTGCTAATTTCAATATATTTTATAACATCTTTAAGTTCATTTGTTTTTGTTTCATCAATTAAGTTTTTAATTGTTGATTTAACAGAAAAATTTTGAATTGAAGTATTTACTATGTATTCGCTGCTACCATCAGATTTGTTTGCTTCTGCAATAATATATATATTTTCAAAAGCAGAATCAACTGTTCCTGAGTCATCTTTAACATAAAAACTTGTTGAATAATAGTTTGCATTAGAACTTCCAAGAAGGTGAGTGTTGTCATAAAATTCTATTTCATATCTGCCTCTTTTTTCAAAAGTCATTGTGAAATTGTTGTTTGAGATTACAGAATTGTTTGGGTCTGGTTCATAAACAATGTTTCCGTTTGTAGTGTGAGAAATTAATTCTGTGGCAAGATGTGAAAGTCTTTTGTTTGGATCTTCATTAGAACTGTCAGAATAGTTAACAAACAAATATTCTTGTGTTCCATAGATTTTGCTATATACATTAAAAGTATAAACAAAGCCGTTGTAGTTAATGTTGAAGTATAATGGATTATTTTCTGAATAGTTGTATTTATTGCTTAAAAATGTGAGTTCAAGTCTATTAAAACTTTGTTCTGGTTTAAGCCAATTATCATTTTCGCTATAGCCGCCAATTTTAAAGCTTGCAAAGTTTGCAATTGCTTCTTCATTGTTTGCAAATGTGATTGCAGGTTTGGTTATGGTGAGTGTGTATTGTTGAGCTTGAGTGCTAGTTGATGTGGTGTAAACCCCAATACTTACTGGATATTCATAGTTTCCATTAATTTGAGCTGAATCAGAGTTTAGTGTGATAGAGTTTGTTAATATAATTTCATTAACATAAGTATCATATCTATTTGTGTTTTCATTTAAATATGCGTCTGTTGTAAATTTAATAAGCTCATTTTCATTATTTTGACTATAAACGATAGGGATTGCACTAGAAGAAGCTGGGTCAATTCTATAAATATTCAAAGTTCTTGTATATAGTCTAAAATAATAGGTTATTCCTTCATATTCAAAACTTTCAGCACCAGCTTTTAAAGGTATAGTTGTTGTTTTAACTGAATAATTGCTTGCTCCTGAATAGGAGAGTGAATATCTAAATTCAAGTGGTTTAAAGTTGATACTGAAAGCGTCATTAACGCTTACAATATAATTTACATTAGATCTATCTGTTCGATTTGAATATCTTGTTTCATCGAATGTGGCTTTCATGTTTGTATAGTCGAATTTTTTATCTCTCATAGAAAGAGAAACATAGTCAAGAAGAGGGTAGTCAGGAACTTGTTCACCCATAACAGAGACGCTTTCAGCATTTGCACTGAAATTGTTCTCTGTAGTGTGAGGGATTGCAAGTTTGTATACCCCAAATGCTAAGATAAAAGATAGAGCTAAAAATAGTAGATTTCTTAATTTTTTCATAGATTTTTCCTTGAAATAGATTAATCGTCATCGCCAGATAATACAATGCTGTTACGTTTTCTAATATCATAGAAAACTTCACTTTCTTTAAATGTTCTTCCTGGAATAAATTCTGGTGGAACACTTCCAATTTTATACAAGTTTGGAGTTTTGAAGTAAGGTGTAACAATAGATTTGCAAGGATATTGCTGGAAGTTATTTGTAATATTTTGACCAAGTGGAATTTTGTCAAGTTCTGATGGATAGATAAGAGGAACCTGTTGAAGGGAAGTGCTTGTTGAGGTTGAACCAGGGTCTTTTCCCTTAGCTTCACTCTTGCTTCTACTATCAACTTCAATGGTGTGTTGACCAAGCTCTTTAGAAAATTCTTCACGGGTTTTAAGGTCAGGAGTTCCATAGAAAAGTGTTGAACGGCATTGTCCACGAACGATTTCTGCAACCTCTTTGCCATAAACATCGTCTAGCTGAGAATAAGACTGGATAGCCATGTTTAAATAAATCCATCTAGATCTAGCAACGGTAATAATTCTGTTTAGACCTTCAATTTTAGGCATATTGGCAAACTCATCTAGAATGTAATAAAGTGGGCGTTTAAGGTGTGCCATATTATCATCGGTAACAGATTCATTTTCACGAGCTTTTTGAACAAATTCTTTATATGCCTGAGCAATGCAGACACTGGCAAGTTTATATCTAGTTGCTCTTTCATCAGGAATTTTGATGAAAAATGCAGTTGGTCTGTCATCAAATTCAGTGAATTTTATATCATTTGATGAAGTGAGAAAACAAATACCATTATCTGAGAAGATAGATAGGTTTGTTGTTAGGGAAGACATATAACCATCACGGGTAACTTGAGCTTTAGTTTGAGTGATGTTGGTTGAAAGTTCTCTAGATTTTGAAAGTGGGTCACGACCACTAAAGTAGTCCTTAACAACTTCATATTCATCATCTTTGTTCATTGCAATTTTATATGCATTAAAGAAGCAATATTTTTCTTTTGTCATGCCAAGGGCTTCATTTTCACTATCTTCAAGCATGGCAATTAAACACGCTTGGAAATAATCTCTAGCACCATCAGTCCATTGTTTGTTCTTTGGGTCTGGGTCAGTTGGAACAATTGCACTTGCAATATCGTTAAGACTTTCCATACAATCATCTTTAATTTTTTGTTTTTCAACGTCAACTTCAACAAGTGTTTCACGAAGAGTTTGGAAGGCTTTTCCCATAAACTCATACCATTCATTGCTCTTGATATCACCAGATTTTAAAAGTTTTGGATAATTTTTGATAGGATCATTTGTGTGTTTTAAAATTTCTTCTTCAAGGTGAAGCCTTTTTTGCCATTGAAGATAAATATTTTCAAGTGGGTTCCATCTCTTGCTGGCATAAGGCTGAGTTAAGTCAAGCTGCAAAACTGTGTAGCCTTGATTTTTCATTTTTAGTGAGTGGTGTGAATAAATTTCGCCTTTAGGGTCAGTAATAAATAGAGAAGGTTTATTTTTTAGTTCGGTCAAAATCTGCATAGTTGGTTCAACCCAGCAAGCAGTTTTACCAGTTCCAGACGCACCGACTATAAGAACGTGGCACGCAGGAGTGAAGTGAATGTTTAAATTTCCATGTTTATATTCAAATCTAAAAGGCACGCCTTGAATAGACATGTTTTTTAAGTCTGTAAATTTGCAATGTTTAAAATTTTTGTCAAGCTCTTTAAGGGTTGCAAAATGTTGATTTTCCATTGAGTTTTTACCTTTAAGCTTGGCGTCCTTGTCTTTTCCCCTTGAAAGAATAAAGAAAAGGAAAACCATTAAAAATATTATCACTGCAATTGATAGGGTGGTTGGAGAAGTTAAAGAAAAGCCTCCATTAAAAATATACATATTGCCAAGTACGCCAACAACCATAGAGACAATCAAAATTAAAACAAAAGCAATGGCGTAAACAACTAATTTAGACTTTTTATCTGAATCAGACATAGTGTCCTCCTATATTAATAATATATCAATTATGAGTATAGCATAACAAAATATTTAGTTGCAAACAAAAAAGAATTAATTTAAAAATAAAAATAAATAAAATTATTTTAAAAATAGTTGCTATAAAGACACACTTTTGTTAAAATAAAAGAGTAAAGGACGAAAAAAATTATGTTATTAAATAGTATTTTATCGTTAATTTCAGCTGGCTCAGGTGACGGAGTTCTCAACCCAATCTATGGTGGGCTTTCAACCGTTGGGCCATATGCACTTGGCATAGTTACAACACTAAGCTTATTTTATGGTGTGTTTTTAGGTGTTAAATATGCAAAGGCTAAAGATGAAACTGAAAAGCAAGGTGCTCAAAAAACACTTATCAACTTTATTATAGGGGCAGGCATTGTTATAGTTCTTATTTCAGTGCTTTATGCAATAAGGGGTCCACTTGCAAATCTCATTGATGGCAGATAATACATGAAAGTTTGAAAAATAGCAAAAATATAAAATAATGGCAAATTTTGTTTGCGAAATGCATTTTGCTATGCTATTATTTAGTTAGTTAATCAAAATTGAAAAGGAGATAAATATGCAAAATATCTTAAGATTACTTGCTGCTGGAAGCACAACAAATGAAAATATTAGTGAAGCGGCAGAAAAAGCATTTAGTACTTTCAGAGGCATTATCAACACAATTTTCCCAATCTTTATTGGAATTATCTTAGTTGTTGGTTTGTTCTATGGTGTTCAACTTGGCATTAAATATGCAAAAGCTGAAGAAGAAGATGAAAAGAAAAAAGCAAAGGGAAACCTTATTAATGTTATTGTAGGCTGTTTAATTGCTGTTGTTTTTGTTGCAATCATTGAAATTATTTTACAACAAGACTTCATTAAAAAACTATTCAGCAACGTTGCACCAGATGCTGATCCAGAAAACCCTGCTTCAGCTGCATTTATTGGTTTGCTAAGAAATGTAGTTGGTAAATAATTAAATAATAAAATATAGAGTTTATTTAGGCATACGCTATCTTTGCGTGTGTCTTTTTTGTGTATTTTTTAAAAAAATCACTGTTTTTTCACATTTTAGACCTTTAGACAATTTACACAAAAGTAATTTGCTCTGCAAATTACTTTGCGAGCTCCGCTTCGCGGCCTCGAATACACGGTAAGATTTCTTTTTGCTCTGCAAATTACTTTGCGAGTTCCGCTTCGCGGCCTCGGATACACGGTAAGATTTCTTTTTGCTCTGCAAATTACTTTGCGAGTTCC
>CATLBG010000059.1 GCA_949878595.1 uncultured Clostridia bacterium | reverse complement strand
GAGAGAATGCTCTCTCTTTTTATTTAAAGTCTGTAATTAAAAATTTTTTATCTAATCTATAATTTTTTATTTTAATTTATTATATGCTTTGTCACTAACCTCTTCTAACCACTCAGTTTTGCCATCTTTTGCTGGAATTTCTACAGCAAGGTGTGCAAACCAACCATTTTTCCCAGCCCCATGCCAATGTTTTATTTCTGGAGCAATATAAACAACATCTCCTGGTTTTAGTTTTTGAGCTTTTTTCCCAGACTCCTGATACCAACCTTCACCATTTGTGCAAAGCAATATTTGTCCACCCTTATGATGAATGTGCCAATTGTTGCGACATTTTGGCTCAAAAGTTACATTTGCAATTGAAACACCTTGGGTATTTAACATTTTCAAACAACTATTTCCTTTGAAATATTTTGCAAATGCATTATTTGGTTCTCCTAACCCAAACAATGAATCATTATTATATAAGAAATTGTCATCTGCATAAACTTCTCTAACTAGCTGTTTGTTTTTTCTTTTTGCCTTCTTTTAAAAATAATTTATTGGCTTTATTATACTTCTTAGAGTCAACTCTAAGTCAAATAATTTTAGATTTATACTAAAATTTATTAAATCTTTATTACATAAAATAAATTATGTATAAATAAAAACCACCTATAAAAGGTGGCTTTTTATGGAGCTAATGACGGGGATCGGACCCGTGACCTCCGCATTACCAATGCGGTGCACTACCACTGTGCTACATTAGCAGGTAATATTTTTATAAGACTTTTACCTCTTAATACTACCACTAAATTATATATATCAAATAAAATTTTGTCAAGAACATATTAAAAATATACTAAACTGATTTTTTGTCTTGTTTTTGCATAATTTCGCTCTTTTGCATGTTAGAAGTTTGTGTTTCTTGTATATCTTTATCATCATTAACAGTTAACTCTTCTTCCAATTTTTTTCTATGTCTTCTTTCTCTAATAAATGAAATGCCTGCTGAAATAAACTGACAAAATTGTTGGAAAGCACCAATATATGCTTGAACAATAATATTATATATTGTCCAACCAATGCCTGCAACACCACTGCCAATTCTAATTAATTGAACATTATCTTGCCACATGCAAAAAGTAAACAACATTGAAACAAAAATAGGAATAAGGCTCCATGCACTTTGCCAAGTAAAAATTCCTCCTGCTACTGAAATAATCTCAAATATGATAAGAGTATAAATTGAAGGCTTTTTACCTTTTTTCTTTATCAAATAAAAAACGAAACATCTAAGTCCATTAATAAGTGAAAGAACTGCTCCTGTTATTGCTGAAAGCAAAAAATATTGAGCCGCACACATTATATTAGCAAGCATATTTATAAAAATAATTTTTTCTTTTTTGCTAAACTGGACACTTGATACGGTAAGGAATAAGGTGACAACCCCACACGCTTGTGCTAAATAAAATAACATATATCCACCTTTGTCTTTTGTTAAATTTATTTCTTGAATAATCTATCAAAAAACTTAACAAAGTTATTATAATCTCAAAAACTAAATATAGCAAGAACATACAACCTTATTTTCTCCATAAAAAAATACGGAAAACTCCGTATTTTTTTTTATTCTTCTTCTGTAGCCTTTTTAATTGAAAGTCCAATCCTCTTTTTTGCAATATCAAGATTTATTACTTTAACCTTAACAATTTGACCAACAGTAAGCTCTTCACTTGGGTGTTTGATATATCTTTCACAAATTTCTGAAATATGAACTAAGCCATCTTGATGAACTCCAATATCAACAAATGCACCAAAGTCAATAACATTTCTAACAGTGCCAGTTAAAACCATACCAACACTAAGGTCTTCCATAGACAAAACATCAGTTCTAAGCTCAATATGCTCAGCTTCTTCACGAATATCTCTGCCCGGTTTCACAAGTTCAGAAACAATATCATTCATTGTTGGAACACCAATTCCAATTTCGGCAGCAGCTTTTGCCTCGCCATATTCTTCAACTAACTCTGGAAGTTTTGCAACCTTGCCAGACCTAACATCTTCTTCCGTCATCTTAAAGATTTTAAGAAGCTTTCTTGCACCCGCATAACTCTCTGGGTGAACAGAGGTGTTGTCTAGAATCTCTTCACCACCAACAATTCTAAGGAAACCTGCACATTGCTCATATGCTTTGTTTCCAAGTTTTGGAACATTTAACATATCTTCTCTGGTTTCAAATGCTCCATTCTTTTCACGATAACTAACAATGCTCTTAGCTAAGCCTTCGTTTAATCCAGAAACTCTTTTAAGAAGACTTGGGCTTGCAGTGTTAAGGTCAACACCAACAGCGTTAACACAGTCTTCAACAACTCCGTCCAATACTTCTGTAAGCCTTTTTTGAGGCATATCATGTTGATATTGTCCAACGCCTATACTTTTTACATCAACTTTAATAAGCTCTGCAAGTGGGTCTTGAAGACGCCTTGCAATTGAAACGGCACTTCTAAGATTAACATTCATATTTGGGAATTCTTCTGCACCAAGTTTGCTTGCAGAATAAATTGATGCACCTGCCTCAGATACCACCGCATAACTAACTTTTCTAGAAAGTGTTTTAATTAGATCCGCACAGAAAATTTCGCTCTCTTTGCTTGCAGTTCCGTTGCCAATAGAAATTACATCTACCTGATATTTAGAAATAAGTTTAGTCATTATTGCCTTAGCTTCGTCTATCTTTTTAAATGGTTCTGTTGGATAAACAACCGCAGTATCTAACACTGTTCCATTTTCATCAATAACAGCAAGCTTGCAACCCATTCTATATCCTGGGTCAAAACCTAAAATTCTTTTACCTTTAAGTGGTGCTTCCATCAAAAGTGGCTTTAAGTTAATTTCAAAGTTCTTAATGGCCTGTTCATTTGCAGTATCAGTTAAGTCTGCCCTAATCTCTCTTTCTAAGCTTGGTTCAATCAGTCTTTCAAATGAATCTTGATGAACCTCTTTCAAAATTTCAGTAAAAATTGTTCCATTTTTAATCTTATAGCTATCTGCAATAATCTCTAAACACTTTTCTTCATTAAATTCAAGTTCTACTTTTAAAAAGTCTTCCTTTTCACCTCTATTAATTGCCAAAATTCTGTGAGACGGAATTTTGCTAACTTCTTGTTTAAAGCCATCATAAACAGCATAGGTGTCAGCAGAAGAATTTTTATCATTGCCCTCTTTATCTTCAAATCTATCTTTGCTTGAGTTGTCAATAACCTTTTTGGTTGTTTTTTTAGCCTCTTTTGCCTTTTTGAGGTTAGAAAGGATAAAAGCTGTTTTTTGAAGGAAAGTTCTAAGCTCTTTTCTAAGGTCGCTGTCATCTGATATCTTTTCAGCAACTATATCTTTTGCTCCTGCGATTGCCTCTTCAACAGTTGCAACACCTTTTTCTTCATTAATATATTCGCTTGCAATTTCTTCTAGGGTCTTGTCAGTTTTTTCTTGTTTCATAATAATGTCTGCAAGTGGCTCTAGTCCCTTTGCAATTGCAATTGTTGCTCTTGTTTGTCTCTTTGGCTTATAAGGTCTATAAATATCTTCAAGTTCAGTAAGAGTTTGAGCTTCGTCTAACTTTTTGATAATTTCATCTGTTAATTTGCCTTGCTCATCAATAGTTTTAACAATAGTCTTTTTTCTATCTTCAAAGTTTCTGAGATATGTAAGTCTATCTGCAAAGTTCCTAATAACCTGATCATCAAGACTTCCGTGCATCTCCTTTCTATATCTTGCAATGAAAGGGATAGTGCTACCCTCATCAAGCAAGTTGATTAAATTTTCAGAATATTCAGTTTTGATATTAAACTCTTTTGCTAGTGCTTCTTTAATTTCCATAATATACTTCCTTGTAATTTTCAGCCTTTCAGGCTACAATCATATTATAGCAAACCATAATATTTTTTCAAAGCAAAAACAGTATTTTATTTGTCTATAATTAACCATTAAAAATTTGACAAAATTATTTTATCTTTAACTATTAAAGTTGTATAATGAGTTTCATAGGAGAAGAATATGATAAATAAAGTTGTATTAATTCATGGAATTGGCGGACTTGAAAGAGAACCATTCTTTCCGCATTTAAAAAACTTTTGCGAAAGCATTGGCCTTAATGTTTTTATGCCAAACCTTGGGAACTACAGAGAAAACATAAAATATGAAGACTGGGCAAAATATTTTGACAATAATCTTTTACATATCCTAGACAAAAATACAATTGTTGTTGCACAATCGATTGGAACACAATTTAGTGTTAAATATTTATCTAATAAAAACATTGAACTTGGATTATATATTTCTTGTGCTGGGCCAAGACAAATTTTAAATCAAAGAGAAAATGCACCTGAACGTGGAAGACTTGAAATTAATCCCGTTGCCAAATTATTTAAACCAACTGACAATGAGTTTAACAATTTTAAAAATTTACGTTTTCAAAAATATTCATTTTTTTCAGATAATGATATGTGGTTTGAACAAAGAAATCTAGAAAACTATGCAGATGAAATTGGATCAATTAAAATATTAACGCCGGGCAAATCACATTATAATGAACATGAAATTTTTGAAGAACTAGAAAACTTTATTGGTGAATATATAAAAAGATATAGCTAAGCTATATCTTTTTATGTATATTTTAAACAGTATTTTTTACCACACCAATAAATGATGTAAGTTTAAAATAATATATATTATATTATTTCTTGCACTTAAGTAAAATTTATTATAAAATATTAAATGTAATTAATAAACAGGTGCCTTTATGCAAATAAAAATTAATAATGCAAGTTTTGGATTTAATGGAGAAGATCTCTTTAGTGGGGTCACTTTTGACATAAATTCTGGTGATAAAATTGCAATTATTGGGAGAAATGGCTGTGGAAAAACAACTTTGCTTAAAATTTTGTCTGGAGAATATGAACTTCATCAACCAGACAACAGCCCATTAGTTTTTGAAAAAATTGGAAACCCTAGCATTTTAACCCTTAACCAAATGACTTTTGCAGATGAAAATATTTCACTTGAAGATGAAATTTTAAAATGCTATGAAAAAATCACGTCACTTGAAGAAAAAATAAACGATCTCCAAAAACAATTGGAAGAAAGCTATACTGATAAGCTAGTAAACACTTTTTCTAAATTACATGATGAATTTGAAACACTTGGCGGGTATAGCTATAGAGCTGAACTTGACGAAACCTTATCAACTTTTGGTTTTTTAGAACACAAAAGCAAAAAGCTTTGTGAGTTTTCTGGTGGACAAAAAACTAAAATTGCTTTTATTAAGTTAATTCTATCAAAACCAGATTTGCTCTTATTAGATGAGCCAACAAACCATCTAGACATTAAAGCTGTAAGCTGGCTTGAAAATTATATCAAGAACTATAAAAATGCTGTGATTATTGTTTCCCATGACAGAACTTTTTTAGATAACACAATAAATGCAGTTTTTGAGTTTGAACACAAAAAATTAACTAAATATGTTGGAAACTACTCAAAATTTTTGAAAATAAAAGAAGAAACATATGAAAACAGGCTCAAAGCATATGAAGCTCAACAAAGACAAATTGCTGATATTAAAGAGTTTATTGAAAGATTTAGATATAAAGCAACAAAAGCTGCAGCAGTTCAATCTAGAATTAAAATGTTAGATAAAATGGAAATATTGCCAAGACCAGAAAAACCAGAACTTAAAACTTTTCATTCAAAAATTAAGACTAACATAGAAAGCGGAAGTGAAGTTTTGTTTTGCAAGAATCTAAAAATTGGATATGATAAAAACAACTCTCTCGCATGCATAGACTTTAAACTTTTAAGAGGCGAACGCCTTGCAATTATTGGTGGCAACGGACTCGGAAAATCTACCCTACTAAAAGTCTTAATGGGAAAACTTGAACCTATTTCAGGTCACTTTAAATTTGGCTATAACACAGAAATTGGATATTTTGAACAAATTGACTCTAAGCTCTATAGCGAAAAATCTATTTTTGAAGATTTTAGTGAAAACTTCCCTGATCTTTCAGGAACTGAGGCTAGAAGTGCACTTGGTGCATTCTTGTTTTCTGGTGCAGATGTTAACAAAAAATTATGTGAACTCTCTGGTGGTGAAATTGTTAGATTTTCATTATGCAAACTTTTGCAAAAAAAACCAAATGTCCTTTTGTTAGATGAACCTACAAATCATATGGACATAGCCAGCAAAGAGACTCTTGAATCTCTGCTTTTAAGCTATACTGGAACTGTTATTTTTGTTTCTCATGATAGGTATTTTATTAATAAACTTTCAACCAAACTCCTAATTTTTGAAAAAGAGCAAACTAAATTTTTTGATGGCTCATATAAAGAATATAATGAGCCATTTGGAAAACCAAAACTAGAAACACAAGAAAGTAGATTACCTGAAATTAAACCAGAAAAAATAGAATATCCAATAAACTATGGTGAAGAACCTGAAAATCCATTTTTAAGCCTTTCACCATATATGGCCTCTAAAGAAAAAAACAAATTAAACAATCGCCTGAAAAAAATAGAAGAAAATTCTAAAAATGCAGAAGCAAGACTAAAAGAATTAAATGTAGATTTTGTTAACCCAGAAATCGCTAGTGACTTCAAAAAACTTATGGAAATACAAGCAGAAATGGAAACTAAACAAATTCTAATAGATAAGCTTGCTAATGAATGGCTTGAAGTTTCTGAAAACCTAGCAACACTTGAAGCCATTATAGATAAAAAAGATTGTAATGAACAACCTAAATAAATTTATAAATTATGTTAAAATGTTAAAATTTATTTAATTCTATA
>CATLBG010000058.1 GCA_949878595.1 uncultured Clostridia bacterium | reverse complement strand
ATTTACTTTCAAATTTTGTTGAATTAGAGACTTATGAAAATAAAATAATTAATGGGTTTTTTGCTGGCAAAAAAGTTGTTTTGACTGGAACTTTATCAGAGTTTTCAAGAAATGCTGCAACTGAAATAATTGAGGCTTTGGGCGGAGAAGTTTCAACAAGTGTTAGCCCTAAAACAGATATTGTATTAGTTGGTGAAAACGCTGGCAGCAAACTAGATAAAGCAAAAAAACTTGGCATAAAACTCATGAATGAGGCAGAATTTAAAGAAATTACACAAAAATAATTAAAATTTTTTAAAAAATCTATTGCAATTTGACTACTTACTTGTGCTATAATATAAAAGCATTAAAGTGAAAAGGAGATAATATCATGTCTTGGTTAAATCCACCTATTGAAAAAGTTATTGAAAGAGCAGGAAACAAATATATTCTTTGCACATTAGTTTCAAAGAGAGCTAAAGAGCTTTTATTAGATAAACCAGAATTCTTTAAAAACAACCAAAAAATCAAACCTGTTGAGTTTGCAAGCAAAGAATTCCATGAAGGTTTATACACAATTTCTAAACCAACAAGCGATGATTAATTTTTTTGTTAGACAACAAACAAAAGTTAGTATATAATTTGTTTATACTAACTTTTTTTATTGGAGAGATATGATAGTTGCAAAAGTTATAGTTGATATTGCAAGCAGTTTAGTTGACAAGGTTTTCGACTATCTTTTGCCAAGCGAAGATTTTTCAGTTGGGCAAAGAGTTTTGGTCCCTTTTGGCAAAATCTCTAAAGAGGGTTATATCATTGAAATAACAGATCACTCAGACCTAGATGAAAATAAACTTAAATCAGTTATCTCTGCCTTAGAGCCTTTTTCTGTTATTAATAAAGATCAGCTTGAACTAGCTAGATTCATGAAGCAAGAATTTAATACTGGTATGTGCGATGCCTTAAGGCTTTTTTTGCCAGCAGAGATGAGGTCAGGAAAAGTTAAAGAGCTTGTTAAAATTAACTGCTATATTCAAGATGAAACAAAAGCTAAAGAATATCTTGCCAATACTCGAAAAAATGCTACAGCAATCTTTGGACTTATAACTCTTTTACTTGAAAAAGGTGAATTATCTAGAAGTGAGCTTGGCAAAAAATTCAATCCGTCATCTCTCAAAAAACTTATTGATGACGGCATTATCCAAACAAGAGAAGTTGAAGTTAGAAGAAAACCATATAATGGAGCTGTGGCAGAAAAAACTGAAATAATTTTAACCAAAACTCAACAAAGTGTAGTAAATAGAATAACCAGTGAAAAAAATATATATCTTCTTCATGGAGTTACTGGAAGTGGAAAAACTGAAGTTTATATGAACGCCATGAAAAAGGTTCTTGAAAGTGGCAAAACTGGCATTATGCTTGTGCCAGAAATTTCACTCACACCTCAGGTTTTAATGAACTTTAGAGCAAAGTTTGGCGAAAATGTTGCACTCTTACATTCAGGACTATCAGTTGGTGAACGCTTTGATGAGTGGAAAAGAATACTTATGGGTGAGGCTCAAATTGTTGTAGGTGCAAGGTCTGCAATTTTTGCTCCTCTTAAAAATATTGGCTTAATTGTTATTGATGAAGAGCATGACGGCTCTTATACCAGTGACTCAAATCCAAGATATAACACAATTGAAGTTGCAAAAAAAAGAGCAGAATTGTCACAAGCCTCACTAGTTCTTGGCAGTGCAACTCCAAGTCTTGTGAGTTATCACCATGCAATGATAGGCAACTATCAGCTGCTTGAAATGAAAGAACGCATAAACAAAAAAGAGCTTCCACCATTAAAAATTATTGATATGGGAAATGAAGTTCGAAATGGAAATACTGGCATTTTTTCTGCCACATTAAAAGATGCATTAATCAGGACCATAAATGAAAAAAATCAAGCAATGCTATTTATTAATAGACGTGGATTTAGCTCATTTTTGATGTGCAAAAAATGTGGTTTTGTTGCAAAGTGTGACTCTTGTGATGTTTCGCTTGTTTATCATAAATTTGAAAATGCACTAAAATGTCACTATTGTGGAAATAGATATAGAGTTTTAACAGAATGTCCAGCTTGTGGAAATACAAATTTGTCAACAGGTGCAGTTGGAACTGAAAGAGTTGTTCAAGAGTTAAAAGAACTTATTCCTAATGTTTCAGTGTCTAGAATGGACAATGATACAACCAAAACAAAGGATTCTCATCTAAAAATATTATCTGACTTTAGAAGCGGAAAAACTCAGGTTTTGGTTGGAACTCAAATGATTGCTAAGGGTCATGATTTTCCATCAGTTACACTGGTTGGCATAATTGACGCTGATGTTAGTCTATATCAATCATCATACACAGCAAGTGAACAAACTTTTCAGCTTATTACTCAAGTTGCAGGACGTGCAGGCAGAGCAGATAAGCCTGGAGAAATTTATCTTCAAACTTATGTTCCAAGACATTACACCTATAAACTTGCCTCATTTTATGACTATCCAGCATTCTATAAAAAGGAAATAAACCTAAGAAAAACTACAAATTATCCACCTTTTACAAAAATTATCAGAATTCTTTTCACCTCTGAGGTCGAGAACCTTGCCAAAGACACAGCAAAAGTGTATTATGAAAAGGTAAAAGAAATTCAAGACAAAAACAAAAATGACTTTGTTTATCTTGGAGTAATGAAAAGTCCTATAGGAAAAATTCAAAATAAGTTTAGAATTCAAATTTTAATACGTATAAATTTAGAAGGTGCTGAAAATATCACTCGCAAACTTTATGAGTTTGCCTCTGATGTCAAACGAAATGATGTTTCAATTTTTGTTGAAATTGACCCTCAAAATTTAAGTTAGGAGATTATATGGCAATTAGAAATGTAGTTAAAGAAAGTGATGAAATCTTAAGAAAAATCTCAAAACCTGTTGTTGATTTTGATGATAGGCTTGAAATATTGCTTGATGATATGAGAGAAACTATGTATAAATGTGAAGGTGCGGGGCTCTCTGCTGTTCAGGTAGGAGTTTTAAAGCGTGCTTTTGTTATGCATGCAGGAAAAGAATATAGAGAATGTATTAACCCTAAAATTTTAAAAGAAGAAGGTGAAAACAAAATTAAAATTGAAGGCTGTTTGTCTGTTCCTGGAAAATGTGGCTATGTTGATCGTCCAGAAAAAGTTTGGGTTGAATATCAAGATAGAACTGGCAAAAAAATTTCTAAAAAATTCACAGGATTTGAAGCCAAGTGTTTTTGTCATGAATCAGACCATTTAGATGGCATACTCTATATTGACAAAGCCACAAAAATGTTCAATGATAGAGATGAATATAACAGAAAAAAGAAAAATGGAGAAATTCCAGAATATGGCAAAGAAAATAAAAAGGAGACAAAATAATGAGAGTTGTATTTTTGGGAACTCCAGAGTTTGCAATTCCTAGCCTTGATGCACTTTTAAAATCTAAACATCAAGTTGTTGGAATTGTGTCACAGCCAGATAAGCCATCTGATAGGGGAAACAAGGTCGTTTTTTCTGCAGTCAAAGAATATGCTCTTGCTAATGGCCTTCCTCTTTTTCAGTTTCCTAAAATTTCAAGAGATGGAATAATTGACCTAAAAGCACTTAAACCAGATATTATGGTGACGGCTGCATATGGTCAAATTCTTAGCCAAGAAGTTTTAGACATTCCAAAATATGGCGTAATAAATATTCATGGCTCAATCCTGCCAAAATATAGAGGAGCTTCTCCAATTCAAGCTGCAATTATGAACGGAGAAACCGAAACTGGTGTAACAATCATGAAAACAGAGGCAGGACTTGATACTGGTGATATAATTAAAATTGTAAAAACTCCAATTTCTGAAAACGAAACTGCTGGTGAACTTTCTGTTAAACTTGCAAGTCTTGGTGCTCTTGCACTTTTAGATGTGCTAAATAGTTTTGAAAATGGCACAGTTGTTTTCACTGAGCAAGACCACTTCAATGCCACTGTTACTAAAAAAATCACTAAAGACGAATGCATTATTAACTGGGAAAAGTCTTCAAGAGAAATCAAATGCCTTATTCATGGTGCAAATCCAAACCCAGTGGCAAGAACTCTTCTTGGAGAAAACATAGTTAAAATTTATAAAGCTAGAATCTTTGATAAATCTCTTAACGAAGAATGCTTAAAACTTGCTAATGGAACAATTTTGCCAATAAGTTCTGGCAAAGACGGCGTTTTTGTTAAAACAGGTGATGGTGCAATAGAACTTGAAGAAATGCAATTGCCTGGCGGAAAAATTTTGCCAGCAAAAGTGCTTATGAATGGCAGAAAAATTAATACTTATGATTGTTTTAAAAATACTTTTAACCTAAATTAAGGGGGACCAATGAAAATATTACACGACTATAGTTTACCTGAACTTAAGTCTGAGCTAGAAACTATAGAAAACAAAATGCCAAGATTTAGGGCAATTCAAATTTATGACTGGCTAACAAATTATGCAGACTACAGCGAAATGAGCAATATTCCACAAGATCTCAGAGAAAAACTCGCAAAAGAATATATCTGTCAACCAGTTAAAATTGAAAGTGAACTAATCAGCAAAGATGGCACAAGAAAATATCTATTTTCACTTCCAGATGGCAATATTGTTGAAGGCGTTTTAATGAGTTATAAATATGGCAACACAATTTGCATTTCAACCCAAGTTGGCTGCAGAATGGGTTGCAGTTTTTGTGCAACTGGCATTGATGGACTCGCTAGAAACCTAACCGCTGGCGAAATGCTGAGCGAAATTTTAGCAGTAAACAAACACATTGGTGGAAACAAAGCTGACAGAAAAATCACAAATGTGGTGCTTATGGGTTGCGGAGAACCGCTAGATAACTATGACAATGTAGTTAAATTTTTTAAACTTTTATCTAGCAAAGAGGGTTTAAACTTATCACAAAGAAATGTTTCACTTTCAACTTGTGGCTTAGCTCCAATGATTAAAAAACTTGCAGATGAAGATTTGGGAATAACTCTTACAATTTCACTTCATGCAACAACTGACGAACAACGTAAAAAAATTATGAAAGTGGCAAATGCATATTCACTTAAAGAATTGTTTTTTGCAATAAAATATTATTTTGAAAAAACAAAAAGACGCATTGTTTTTGAGTATATTGAACTAGATATTAACACAAATCCTGAAGACGCTGAAAGACTTAAGGCTTTATGCAAGGGATTATCTTATCACATGAACCTGATTCCTGTGAACTCAACTCCTCACACAGTTGAAGAAAATCCAGCACTAAAACCCGCTTCTAAGGATAAGGCTAGGGAATTTTGGGAAGAACTTAAAAAACTCAATATTTCTGCCACCACAAGAAGGACACTTGGCAGTGATATTTCTGGGGCATGCGGACAGCTTAGACGCTCTAGGTTAAAAGAAAATAACTAAAGTTAAAGGAGTAATTTATGAAATTTAGACTTATAAGAATCTCACCATCAATACTTGCAATTGATTACAATAATGACCAAATTTTAAAAGAATCACTTGATTTAATTGAAAAAGGTGGAGCAAACTTTGTTCACCTTGATGTTATGGACGGAAAATTTGTTAAAAATACAACTTTTGACTGGAATTTAGTCGACAAGATTAGAGATATGACTAGTTTACTTTTAGATGTCCACTTAATGGTAGAAAATCCTGAAAGCGTTATTGACAAATATGCTGAAGCTGGAGCAGATATTATTACTGTTCACTATGAGGCATGCAAAGACATAACTAAAACCTTAAAGAAAATTAAAGAAAAAAACATTGTTGCAGGTATTGCACTCAATCCAGAAACTCCAGTTCTAAAAATAATAGATTTACTAGACAGTGGGCTTGTTGATCTTGTGCTTGTTATGAGCGTTAAACCAGGAAAGAGCGGTCAAGCATTTATTCCTGGAATGGCTGAAAAAGTTGCTGAGATTAGGGAACTAGACAAAAAAGTATTTATTGAGATTGATGGTGGCGTAACTCTCAAAAATGCTAAGCTTTTAAGACGTCTTGGCGTAAACATAATTGTAAGTGGAAAAAGTATCTTTTCTGCTAAAAACGTTAAAAAAACAATTTGGCAACTTAAGGGCAAAGGCTTTATTAACAGAATTCTTGAAAAATTTGAATAGGAACACAAAAATTTAGGTTACATATAATGCAATATCAGGGGGTAAAATTATGACTATTGTTTGCATTAAAGCACCAAAATTTTTAGGAAGTTTCTTAAAACTTTTCGCTAAAAAGAAATAAAAGATAGCAGACCGCTATCTTTTTTTATTGCATTAGATTCTTTGACTTCGCTCAGAATGACATATTTGTCATGTTGAGCAGGGCAGTTATGCCCGTCGTTGAAACATGCAGTCAACTTAAAAGAGGATAAAAAATCAGGGCAATCCCGTTCTCTATAAGTCAAAAAGCCAGTAAAAATGGGGAACAAGAAAAAGCCAAGACACTATTGTCTTGGCTTTTATGAAATATCAAATGTTATTTGATTAATTTTGAGATTCTAAATTTACTTGTCTTTTTTAGAACCCTTCATACACTTAGTGCAAACATAAGCTGTTTGAACTTTTCCATCTATTTCAATTTGTGTTTTATGAAGATTTGGTCTATAAATTCTCTTTGTTGTGTTTAATGCATGGCTTCTAATGTTTCCAGCTGATGGACCTTTTCCACAAATGCTACATACACGACTCATAATTTCTACCTCCTGAGGTTTTAATAAATACCTTGTCTATCATATCACACAAAATCCATTTTTGCAAGTGTAATTATTAAATAATTTAAAAAAAATAGAAAAAAAGATTATGTTTACACTTA
>CATLBG010000057.1 GCA_949878595.1 uncultured Clostridia bacterium | reverse complement strand
GGAATAATAAAATTATGGATATTGTTCAAATAATAGATGAATTAGAACAAGAGTTTATTGGTTCAAAAAATTTCTTGTGGAGCAAAAAGTCTCTTATTAATATGGATAAGTTTGCATCGCTTCTTGCGGAGCTCAAGGCAAATCTTCCAGAATCAGTTCAAGAGGCAAGTTATGTTTTGTCTAAAAAAGATCAGATTCTTAATAATGCAAAAGCAGAGGCAAGAAAAACAATTGCAGAAGCTGAGTTTAGAGCAGAACAACTTGTAAGTTCATCAGAAATTTTCAAGAAGAGTGAGAAGGAAGCAGCTGAGCTTATTGCAAGCACGCACAAAAAATGTGCAGAGCTTTATAGCGTAACTCGGGCAAATATAGACAAAATGTTAAATTCAGTTGATTCATACCTTGAGCAAAACTTACATATTGTTCGAACAAATCGCTCAGAACTTGAGATTGCTATAAATAAAATTCAGAATGAGCCTTTTATTTCATCAGATAATGATAAAGCTTAATGCAAAACAGATAATCATAGAAAAAATAAAATGCACAAACTTTGCAAAAATAAAGTATTGTGTTTTTATTTTTGCTTTTTTCAAAAATGCCATTGATTGAAAAATTATAGAAAATCCGCTAAATGATAAAATCCCGCTTGCTAAAACTAGAGCAATTCTATCGCTAAAAATAGATAGGGTTTTAACTCCACGTGTAACTTCAAGCAAACCATAACACAAACCTTTTATATAAGCAGGGCTAATATGTAAAAAAGAAAATACTGGAGATAAAGTTAATATTAAGGCATCAAAAACTTTAAAAAAGTCTAAAAGTTCTGCTATTAAAAAGAAAATTGTTATATATGCACCAACAATAAATAAAGAATTTATTGTTTCACTTACTGAGCTTGCAACTATATTTTTATTTTTTATAAACTTAACATCATTGTTTTTTTTTAATTCTAACTTATTTTTCTTAAATAGATTAAATAATATTCCAAGCAAAAAACTAGACAGAATATGCGATGAGTATAAAATTATACCAAACAAATAACTTTCAAACATCAAAGTTCCAACTGTCCCAATTACAAAAATTGGTCCAGAGGTTGTGCAATAAATACTCATTCTTTTAGCATCTTCTTCAGTTATGAGTTGTTTATCATAAAGGTCAGCAATTATTTTTGCACCTATTGGATAACCTGATAGAATACTCATTAAAAACGCATAGATTGAAATTCCTGGTGTTCCAAAAAGTTTATACGAAGTATTATTGAGTTTTCCGCAAAATTTAAACATCACGCCAAGTTCAGTTAATAACTTGGTTAGAAGCATAAATGGAAATAACCCTGGCAAAACAGAGAACACAAAAAGTTTTAGCCCTGAGATTGTTCCATCGGTAAATTTTTTGGGGCTAGAAATTATTATTAGCATAATTGCAAAAATAAGCAAAGTAAAAATAGTATCGCTTAAAAAATTTAAATTTATATTTTTTATTTTTTTTTTTTCCTTGACATAACATATTTATCAAGATTTAGATTGATAAAAAGTTGTTGTGGTCATAATAAAATATATGCTAAAATAAATCTATAAATTAGGAGAATATCATGATAGGTGAATATAGGTTCTTTCAAGAGTTTTTTGATGGACAAATAGTTAAGCAAGAAACAGATAGTTATAAAATGTTTAAAATTTTATTATTTTCGATTTTTTCAGTTGCTGGCATTTTTATGACGCTAATGGGTTGGTGTAGCATATTGCCATTGATTATGCTTGAAGTGGGAATGATTTGGAATTTCTATTCTGGACTAGGGAGAAAAATTTCATATTTGTTTTGTATATTAGTTTCATTTATATATTTTTATATTTGCAGCAAATATGCAATTTACGCAAATGCTCTAATTTACATAGCTTGTTATATACCATTCCAATTAATTGCAACAGGAAAGGATTATTCAGAAGGTGAATTTGTTCAAATCAGAAAAAAGATAACCGACCTAAATAAAATTTTATTTGTTGTATTCTTTGTTATATTAGTTGTTTTCTTGTCATTAATGAGTTATGACTTTGGTTCTAGATTTATTGTTTTAGATGTGCTTTCAGCTTCTCTTCTTGTTTGTTCAGCACTACTTAGAAATGAAAGATATTTAGAATATTATATATTTAGAATATTTGCACTTGCACTGAGTATTTCACTTTGGATTATCGCGGCATTAGAATATAATTCAGTTGAATGTGCAATGATTGTCTTGATGTATTTATCTTACTTGTTGTATGATGTTGTTACTTTTATTTTTCAAAGTAAAACTTATGTTAATCAATATATGCTTGTTGTTGAAAAACATACAAAGCAAGAGAATGAAAAACTTATCAATGAAAAATTGAAAAAATATAATTCAGAAAATGGTAGATAAAAAATAGGAACTATAAAAATATAGTTCCTATTTTTTTATCTGACATTTCAATTTTTTCAGAAATTGTGTTATATATTAAACTAGCATTTAAGTCAATATCAATAATTGATTTTTGTAATTTATCCAAATTATCATAATCTTTATTTGTAACAATTAAGCTTATATTTTCTTTATTATATTCACTTAAAAAATTTTTTTTATTTTTGTTTATTGCAAGCACTTTGCAAGCAGGTTTTGTTTTTAACGAACCATTAATAATATCTTTGGTTATTTCAAGAAGAGGATAGAGAAGTAATTTATTTACTCTAGCTTTTCTATATCTTGGAGATGAGACATTATCTGAAATTTCTTCTAAGCTATTAAAGTTTTCTGCCATAGATTTAATTCTAAATTCAATGCCTTCTGAGTAGTCATAAAACTTAGAAAGCTCAGAAGTGGATAATTTTCTTATATTTAAAATTTGCATTAAATTAAGCATTTTTAACATGTTTTTATTGAAAAATACTTCATATTTTGCGTTTTTTGGGACAAATTCAGAAATTTCATTACCTGCAAAAATCTTATCTCTAATTGCACTGGCAGATAAAAATTTGCCTTTTGTTTCAGTTGAATAAAACCCATTATCACATCTGTTTATTGCAACAGGTTTTATGTTTAATTTAAGTTTTAAAATAGCAGTTAAATATTCAACTGCCAAAATATTATTAGGCTTATTCAAAATCTCATCAATATTTTCTATTTTTGTATTTTTTGCAATTGCTCTTTTTAGAGCAGTGTTATAGTTAATACCATTTTGAATTTCATTTTTAAAAGAATCCTTAAATTTTTCTGAGTTTTCAACTTTAAGTTCAGCTATTTTTAAAAGAGTATCAAGCTCAACATTTTCAACCCCAAAGGCTAGATGTGATATACCTAATGCACCTAAAATTTTAATAGCTCCCATGGCAAAATTTTCTGCATTTGAGCATGCATAAATTGTTGGTAGTTCAAGCACTGCGGCAGCTCCAGCATTTATTGCATTTTTAGCTCTATCATATTTTCCTTGAATGGCGGCTTCTCCTCTTTGAATAAAGTTTCCGCTCATAAGGCAAATCACTTCAAATCCTGTGACTTTTTTAGCTTCATTAATTATATATTCATGCCCATTGTGAAATGGATTAAATTCTGAGATTATTCCACAAAAATTCATATACGCCCCTTATTTGCTTGAAAAAAATTTTCTGCTGGTATAATATATTTAATTATAAGCATTTTCGCTTACAAATCAATAATTTAAAAAGAAAATGGAGAAAAACTATGTCTAGCGTATTTGATAATTTAATAGAAAAGGCAAAACACACAAACAAAAAAATTATTTTAACAGAAACAGAAGATTCAAGAGTAATTGAAGCCGCAGGAAAAGCTGCAAGCATGGATCTATGCAAAGTAATCTTGCTTGGAAAAGAAGATGAACTAAAAAGTCATTTTTCAGAAGTTGCATTAAAAAATATAACATTTATTGATACATCTGATTCAAATGAAAAACAGCAAAATTATATAAACACATTATATGAACTTAGAAAGGCAAAAGGAATGACAGAGGATCAAGCAGTAGAGGCAGTTAAAGATAAACTTGTATATGCAATGCTCATGATAAAATGTGGTGATGCTGATGGAGTTGTGTCTGGAGCAATAACACACACAGCCGATGTTCTTAGACCTGCATTTCAAATTGTTAAAGTTAAACCTGGCGTGAATAAAGTTTCATCTGTATTTATTATGGAATCACCTGATGGTGCAAAATATGGTGAAAATGGATTTTTAGTTTTTGCAGATTGTGGAGTAAATCCAAATCCAACAGATGAAGACCTTGCTGATATTGCAATTCTTTCAAGTGAAACTGCTAAAACTCTTTGCGGAATGAATCCTAGAGTTGCACTCTTATCTTATTCAACCAAGTCAGGTGATGAGATGAAAGATGAAAATGTTTGCAAAGTTAAGAGGGCATTAGAAATAATAAAGGCTAAAGCTCCAGAACTTGAAGTTGATGGTGAACTCCAATCAGATGCAGCACTTGTTCCAAGTGTTGCAAAAATTAAAGCACCAGATTCAAAAATTGCAGGACGTGCAAATGTGCTTGTATTTCCAGACCTTAATGCTGGAAACATTGCATATAAACTTGTTCAAAGACTTGCTGGTGTGCAAGCTGTTGGACCAATCCTTCAAGGATTAAATGCTCCAGTAAATGATTTATCTCGTGGAACAAGTGCAGATGAAATTGTGCTTTGCATGGCAATCACAATTCTTCAAGCAAAATAAAAAACGCAAAATTATATAAGTTTAATTAAAAAAAAATAAGAAAAAGGAAATAAATTATGAAAATTTTAGTTATTAATGCAGGAAGTTCATCACTTAAATATCAAGTTGTGGATATGGATACAAATAAGGTTTTAACAAAAGGACTTTGCGAAAGAATTGGTATTGACGGCAGACATACAAATAAAACTGACGGACAAAAATATGTTGAAGAGGTTACTATGAAAAATCATAGTGACGCACTAAAAGTTGTAACAGATTGTCTTTTGAGTGACAAAGTTCCAGCAATTAGTTCTCTTAGCGATATTAATGCAGTTGGTCATAGGGTTCTTCATGCAGGTGAAAATTATAATGATTCTGTTTTAATCACACCAGATGTTATGAAAGTTTTAGAGAGTTTAATTCCTCTTGGACCACTTCATCAACCTGCAAACATTTCTGGGATTAAGGCTGTAGAAGAACTTCTTCCAGGTGTTCCACAAGTTGCAGTATTTGACACAACCTTCCATTCAACCATGCCAGACTATGCATATAGATATGCTATTCCAAAGGAAGCTTACACAAAATGGCAAATCAGGAAATATGGTTTCCATGGCACAAGCCACAAATATATAGCAGGTGAGCTTGAAAAACTCATGGGCAAAAAGGGCAACTTTATTATTTGTCATATTGGAAATGGAGCAAGTCTTTCAGCAGTTAAAGATGGAAAATGTATAGATACAACCATGGGCTACACACCACTTGAAGGTGTTATGATGGGTTCAAGATCTGGTGATGTTGATCCTTCAATTTTAGAGAGAATTATGAAAGAGACTGGTATGACAATTTCTGAAGCAATTAACTATCTTAATAAAAAGAGTGGGCTTCTTGGTGTTTCTGGCATCAGTGAAGATATGAGAGATGTAGAAGAAGTTGCTTATGGCGAGCCTAGTGAAAAACAGGCTGACGCAATACTTTCTTTAAATATGCACGCATATAAAGTTAAAAAATATATTGGTAGTTACTATGCAGCACTAGGCAGTGTTGATGCAATTGCGTTCACAGCGGGTGTTGGCGAAAATGGTTGCGAATATAGAGAAATGGTTCTTTCTGGTTTAGAAGGTCTTGGAATTGTTCTTGATAAAGATAAAAATCTTAAAAACTTCAAGAGGGGTGAAGTAAACTTAATTTCAACAGAAGATTCTAAAGTTAAAGTTTATGTTATTCCAACAGATGAAGAGTATATGATTGCTAAAGATACAGAAAGATTAGCAAAATAGATTTATACATAATTTATTTTATAAAAATATAATTGACAAGCACTCAAAAATAGTGTATTATAGTCATGCTATGATAGTTTGAGGTATATTGCCTCAACTAAATGTAAAACAAAACCATTCGGTTAGATTATAGGAGGATTCAAATATGGCAGTACCAAAGCGTAAAACTTCAAAAGCTAAAGGAAGAAGTAGAATTGCAAATTGGAAAGCAACAGCTCCATCACTTGTTGAGTGCCCACAATGTCACGAATTCAAGCGTTCACATGCAGCTTGTGAAAATTGCGGATACTATGACGGAGAAAAGAAGATTGCAGTTAAGTCTGACGAAAAGAAATAGTTATAATTAAACCACCAATTATGGTGGTTTTTTTTGCGAAAACAACTTAAAACGCATATTGACAATCGCCCTTGACCGTGATAAAATATAAATGTTTAAAGGGAGGGGAGATTTGTATGACTTCAATTGAAAAATTGTTTGAACAATATCAAATATGTTTAGAAGTTTGTAAAATTGTAGAAGATGCAAAATTGAAAAAAGATGAGGCTTATTTGGAATATGATAGAGCTTTATCTGGAGTTAGTTATAGACATAGCGTTTTAGATGCAACTAAAAAATCATTAGAAAAAAACTATCTTAAAGAGATGGGGAAACTTTTAAATCCAATTAAGAGTAATTATATAAAATTTGATACTAAGACAAATTGTGTTGACCATAGAATTAAGTCTTATGATTTTCTATCATATCTAATATTTTTAGGCAAAAAGTATGTAATTGTTCAAAAGAATGGTGTTTCAAGTTGTGACATTGAGGAAATGGTGACATCAGAAAATTTATTATCAAAACTTAGTGAAATGTCAGAAATTATTAAATTTGGTGATGTATTAACTATGTCTGATAATAATAAAAAATTAAAAATGTATCTT
>CATLBG010000056.1 GCA_949878595.1 uncultured Clostridia bacterium | reverse complement strand
AAGCATATAATTTGATAGAATGTATATTGTATAATTGGAGGCAAAGTATAATGAACGAAGAAGAAAAAAACAGAGAGATAAGAATTAAACAACAAAAAAGTGCTTTAATTAGAAATATTATAATATGTGTTTCTATTTTGCTTATATTATCACTAGTATTTTGGCTTGTTACTAAAAATGCAAGAGGAACTGAAATAGAATATACAGATTATCTTGGACAATATGAAAGTGGAAATATTTCTAAAGTATATGTAAATCAAAATAGAATTCAGGTTTATTATGAAAATGGTGACGCTCACTGGTTTTATAACAGCAATAATGTTGGTGATAAAATTTTAGAGAGAATTGAAAAAGATACAGCAAATAAGCTTGAAAATATCCCTTCTGTTAAAACAGGAAACCCTACTACAATTTCTATTTTGAATATTTTATATCCTATTTTAATGGTTGCAACCTTGATAATCATGATTGTTTTTGTAGTTAGACAAGTTAAAGGTGCAAATAACAAAAGTTTTGAATTTGTTAAAAATAAAGCTAGGGTTTATCCAAGTAAAACAAAGTTTTCTGATGTTGCAGGTGAAGATGAAGAGAAAGAGGAGCTTGAAGATGTTGTTGACTTTTTAAGAAATCCTCAAAAATATGTTGAGCTTGGAGCTAAAATTCCTAAGGGTGTGTTATTAGTTGGCCCTCCTGGAACTGGTAAAACTTTACTAGCAAAGGCTGTTGCCGGTGAAGCAGGTGTGCCATTCTTTACAATTTCTGGTAGTGACTTTATGGAATTGTTTGTTGGTGTTGGTGCATCTCGTGTTCGTGATTTATTTGAAACAGCAAAGAAAGCAAAGCCATGTATTATATTTATTGATGAGATTGATGCTGTTGGTAGACAACGTGGTGCAGGACTTGGTGGTGGAAATGATGAAAGAGAGCAAACATTAAATCAGTTGCTTGTTCAAATGGATGGATTTGAAGATAATGAAGGGATAATTGTTATGGCTGCAACAAACAGAGTTGATATTCTAGACCCAGCACTTCTTCGTCCTGGAAGATTTGATAGAAGAGTAAATATTAATGTTCCTGATATTAAAGGAAGAGAAGAAATTCTCAAAGTTCATGCTAAAAACAAACCAATATCAAAAGAAGTTGACTTTAAAACAATTGCAAGAATAACAGCAGGATTCACTGGTGCTGAAATTGAAAATCTTTTAAATGAATCAGCTATTCTTGTTGCAAAAGATAATAGAAAGGAAATTACTGAAGAGGATATCCAAAAATCAATTATGAAAGTAACCCTAGGACCACAGAAGCGTAGCAGAGTTATTGATGAAAAAGATAAATACGATACAGCCGTTCATGAATCTGGACACGCACTTATTAGTAAGCTTTCTAAAGAAAAGTCTCCCGTTCATGAAGTATCTATTATTCCTAGAGGTGGTGCTGGTGGATATACACTTTCAACAGATGATGACAGTACTGTTTATTTTAAAAAGAAATTATTGAGCAAAATTCAAATGCTCCTAGGGGGTATTACTGCAGAGAAATTATATGTTGGTGATATCTCTACTGGTGCTTCTAATGATCTAAAAAGAGCAACAAACATTGCTAGACGAATGGTTACTGAGTGGGGCATGAGCAGCGAAGTTGGAATGGTCTATTGTGGAAGTGAAGATGAAGTGTTTATTGGAAAATCATACCAAGAAAGAATGCCATATAGTGAAGACCAAGCAGCTAAGATTGATGCAGAAGTTAAAAAAATTATAGATTTTTGCTCAAAAGAAACAGAAAAGATTTTAACAAAGAATAAGAATATTTTATTAACTATGGCAGATGTGTTGATTGAAAAAGAAACAATTTATGCTGAAGAAGTTGACATGATAATTGCTGGAAAGAGCAAAAAAGAAGTTATTAAATATATTGAAAGTAAAGATAAAAAAGTAGAAAAACGCGAAGAAAATACTGAAAATATACAAAATAACGAAAAAACAGAAATAAAAAAAGAAGAAAAAGATTTGGTTGAAAAGCTATTGAAGACCGCTGAAGAAAGACAAAAACAAAATGAAACACAAGACAGTGATCAGACATCAAATAAAGAAAAAGTTAATATTGATGTTAAATCAGAACCAAAAATAGAAAAAACTGAAAAAGAGAAAGTTTCTAAACCAAAACCTAAAACATCTACTAAAAATACAGGTTCTACTTCAACACCTTCAAATATAGTTAAGAGTGCTAGGACAAACATAACAAGTAAACCAAAAAAAACAGACAAGAAAACAGAAACTAATAAAAAAGACTTAAATAAGACAGAATCTGATAAAAAATAGTTAAAAATAAGGAAAAAATATGAAAAAAATATTTATAGGTATTTCAGCGACTATTCTTGTTTTTGTTGTTGTTCTCTTGGGGGTGTTGACTGGAATAAAGAAGAATATTGGATTTGCCATTGAAGAACCAGATTTTTTGATTGTTTATAACAAATCAACACAGTCTATAGGTGGCAAAACTTATCATAAAGATCAATTTGAAGATGAAAAAGATGAAACCTTTGAAGAAGATAAAAAAGTATTTGATGAGGTTTTGGATAAGTTTACTAAAATGACAACTCTTTCTTTATTTCAATTAGCCTTGAATAATAAAAATTTAAATTATAAAATTGAATATGATTCAGAAAATTATGCGACATATGATTCTTTGATGAAAAAAGAAAATATTGCAATAGAAATAATGTATAAATCAGAAAAAAACCTAGTGGTTTATGATAGCAAAAATCCAAGGGTTATTCCATATTATAGTTTACTTATTATTATTCCACCAGATGGCAAGTTTAATGAGTTTATTGTTTATAGTTCTATGACTAATGCAGAAAATAGAGAAGATTATTATAAACAAAGCACTCCAATAATTTTGAAAGGTGATTCTAAAAAATTGGTTGATTATGTTAACAAAATGTAAAAAAAGAGGGATAATCTTCCCTCTTTTTTCATTTTTAACTATTATTTTGAAACATTAAATTTAAATAAAATTACATCGCCGTCTTGCACAACATAATCTTTTCCTTCACTGCGAACTTTGCCTGCTTCTTTTGCTTGATTGTAGCCACCATAAGTTATTAGGTTTTCATATGAAACAACATCTGCTTTAATAAAACCCCTTTCAAAGTCTGTGTGTATTTTTCCTGCAGCCCCAGGTGCCTTTGTTCCTTTGATTATTGTCCATGCCCTAACTTCTTTTTCACCTGCAGTAAGATATGAAATTTCACCAAGAGTTTCGTAACCAAGTTTGATGACCTTTTCAAGTCCACTGCTTGAAAGACCTAATTCTTCAAGGAACATTTGTTTTTCTTCGTCTTCAAGTTCTGATAACTCTTGTTCAATTTTGGCACAAACTACTAAAACATGTGAATTTTCTTGTTTTGCGAATTCTTTGACTTTTTGAACAAATTCTAATGAATCTTCATCTTTTGCAATATCGTTTTCTGAAATATTGCAAGCATAAATAACTGGTTTTGTTGTTAAAAGGAAATATGAGTTTGCTAGCTTTTTTTCATCATCATTATTTATGGCAAGTCTAGCAGGTTTCCCTTCATTTAAATAATCTAAAATTTTTTTTAAAAATGCAAGTTCTGTTGAAGCGTCTTTGTTGCCCTGCTTAGCTAATTTTTCAGTTTTGTCATATTTTGTTTTAACTGTGTCAAGATCTGCAAGAGCGAGTTCTGTGTTTATTGTTTCAATATCTCTAATTGGATCTACAGATCCATCAACATGAGTTATGTTTGCATCATTAAAACATCTAACAACATGAACAATTGCATCGCATTCTCTTATTGCACCCAAAAATTTATTTCCAAGTCCTTCTCCATGAGAAGCTCCCTTAACAAGTCCGGCAATATCTACAAATTTTAAAACTGCTGGCGTGATTTTTTGTGTGTTATACATTTTTCCTAAAATAGTCAATCTTTCATCTGGCACTGGAACAATACCAACATTTGGTTCTATTGTGCAAAATGGATAATTAGCAACATCTGCACCAACCTTAGTTATTGCGTTAAATAGCGTGCTTTTTCCTACATTTGGTAGACCTACTACTCCAAGTTCCATAAAATCTCCTTTTAATTAGCCTTAAATTTTTATTTACGCTTAGATTATAGAACAAAACAGAAAAAAAATAAAGTAGAAAAGCATAAAATACACAAAACAAAAGTATAATTAAATATGAATTTCTGGTTTTTGGTGATTTTATGTTTAATTCAGGGATTAAGTGAGTTTTTGCCAGTCTCTAGCAGTGGACATTTACTTTTGTTTGAAAATATCTTGGGAATTGATGGTAATCTTTTGCTTTTGAATTTATTTTTGCACCTTGCAACACTTTGTGCTGTTGTAATAGTTTATAGAAAAATTATTTGGAAGTTATTAAAGAAACCTTTTCAACCTTTAACTTATAAGCTTATCATTTCAACTTTAATTACACTTATATTTGCATTCACATATGAGATTTTTTGTATTGATAAGTATGTTGGAAAGATATATGGTTTTTGTTTTCTTATAACTGCTGTTTTATTGTTTGCAGCTTATAAGTTTCAAAAAAAATCAAGTATTGTTAAAGTTGGAGAGATATCATATAAGAGTTCTTGCATTGTTGGAATAGTTCAAGGATTTGCTGTTTTGCCAGGAATTTCTAGATCTGGCAGCACTATTTCTGCATTGCTTCTTTGCGGAAATGACGAAACAGAAGCAGCAGAATTTAGTTTTTTGCTATCTGTTCCAATAATTTTGGGTGGTTTTGTTTTTGAACTAATAAAAATTGATGATTTTTCAAATGTCTTTTCTATGATTAGCCCATTAATGTGTGTATTTGCATTTGTATTTACATTTTTAGTTTCAATTATATCTTTAAAAATTACACTTAAAATGCTGAAAAATAAAAAATTTAATTACTTTGCAATTTATTTGATTTTGATAGGTATTGTTGCCATAACTCTAAGTTTTATATAATAAAAACACCACTAATTATAGTGGTGTTAGACTCATGGGGATTGTCTTTTATTTGCTTGATTTTGATTTCTTGCCTTTGCAGCCAGATTTTGAACCACAGCTATCTTTGATTGTTTTTACAGAATTTTTGGCAGAAGTTTCTTTAATACTTGCCTTAGCTGAACAATCTTTTACGGAACTCTTTTTCATGTCCTTTGTCATATTCTTTGCTGTTTCAGTTGATTTTTTCATATTTATCTCCTTTTTATTTTATACTATTATTGTTTGCTTTAATTGTAAAATTATGTAAAAAATTATAAAAATTTAATGATTTTTACTACTTTTTGCAGACTTTATTTCTTTTATTATAGAATTATCTATAAATATTTTTTTATCAAACCTAATTTCAAGTTCATCTGAATATGAAAAAATGATTAATGTGCAATGGCTTTTTAATATATTTAAAATTCTATTTAAGTGATTTTTCCCTGAAGTGTTTAGATTAGAAATTAATCCATATATACATATTATTCTTGCATCAGATAAATATGCTCTAACAATACCTAGAAAAAATAATAATTCTGGAGAGAAGGATTCATCTATGGTTGTGTTGATTCCATCTTTAAGTTTTTCGATTTCTGACTTTAAGCCAAACTGTTTTAATGCTTTGCTTATTTTGTTTCGATTTTCACAAACTAAATATAAGTTTTCAAATATACTCATTTTATAAAAATATGGATTTTTTGTTGTTAGATATATAAGTTTATTATATTGAGATTCACTAAAGTCATATATATTTTTATTATCAAGCAAAATGCTTCCAGAGGTTGGCTTTTCTTTTCTTGTGAGCATAGTGAATATAGCTCTTTTTCCATAGTCTTCCTCACCAAAAAATAAAATTGAGCTAGACTGATTTATATATAAATCTAAGTTTTTGATTGTAGGGCCTTTTTGTGATTCAAAACTTGCATTAGAGAAATGTAAGTTATAAGTTGAAACACTTATATCTTTAGGTTTTGATAATTCTGCCTGGAATTTGAGAGCTTCAAATTCTTTCAAATCATTATCTATTATTCCTATCTCAGGAATAAGTTCGAAAAATGCAATAAGGGTTTCTGCACTGCTTGTTAAATATGGTGTTAAAATTAAATATAGTGATAATGTTAGAGCAGTTGTTTTGATTAATGTTATTAAATAGATTGTTAATCCAAATACAGCACTTTTTAATATTAGTGATATAAAATTATTATTTATATTGTAAAAAAGTGAGATTTTATTATTTATTTTTACAGAATTATTAATATTTGCAATATATTTATCTTTGAGTGATTTTTCTAAAAGACTATTGTTTTCTTGAGCAATTCCCTGTTGAATATTATTAAAAAGCTCCAGTGACTTTTTTTTGCTTATATCAAGGTCTATATCTTCGCTTTGAATTTTTGAATTTGTTATTCGGAGAAGTAAAAAACTTATTAGGCTGACAATTAAGATTATTCCAGCCATTAAAAGTTTGAAATAGATAAGAATGCAAAGCAATATGATAGATTTTATTAGAAAACAGATTTTATATAAAAAGTTTCTATTAAATTCTGCACATTCCCATATATTGGACAAGATTGATGAATCAATTTTTTTTAAGGTGGTGTTTCTTCTAACATTGTTATATACATATTCTTGAAGATTATTAACAACTATTTTTGTTGTTTTATTTGAGATTAAATGATAAATAAAATATAATGTTGAAGTTAAAATAATGATTCCAAAATCTATACTTAAAACAATAATGGCCTTGCTAAAATCATATACTGTTAATGCGGTTATTGCATTTGCTGCAAGCACTGGAGAGATTATTGATAATATTGATGGTATTAAGAATGTTGCAAACTCAAAAAAAATCAGATAGCCTTTTACGCCAGCAATTTTATAATAACCTCTTATTGTTTTAAAACTTTTTAGCACAATAAGCTCCTTTTTTGGTAAATTTATTGAAAAAATTTTTCTATTATTATATAATTTAATTATTAACAGTATTTATATTT
>CATLBG010000055.1 GCA_949878595.1 uncultured Clostridia bacterium | reverse complement strand
TTCAATTAAAAAATTTAAACTAAACAAAATATCCATTCAAGATCAAAAATTTGCAAGGAAATGTTTTGAAAAATTAAGATATTTAGACTCGACTTCATCAAATAAATTTTACGAAACTCTATTAGACATTTCTCACATTAATGGAAATATCTTTAATGGAACTAAATCGGTTTTTTATATTTCTACAAAACATATATTAACTGATTTAGATTTTATGACTGCATATGATTATTATCTAACAAATAAAATCAACTCTGAGCTTAGTTTTATTTCAAGTGAAGTGAGTGAAAGTTTTACAAAACTTGTTCAAAACTCACCAATAAAAATAAATATGTTTTCAGAAACAGATTTGTTTTTGATTATGAAAGAAAAAAATTTATATCCAGAAGCAAAATCAGAAACTCAAAATAATCAAAAAAAATTCTCTATTGCAAAAACAAAATTAACTTCCTCTATCACAAGAACTCATTTTAAAGAATTCTTCTTTTCAGGACTCTCACTTATTTTTATTTCAGTGGTTATTCCATTTTCAACTTACTATTTGATATTTGGAAGTATTCTTCTTTTGTTATCTTTAATTAGCCTATTTATAAAAAACAAAACACCAGCCAATATTTTATTAGATAAAAATTTATCTACTTTAATAAAAGATGTTACCAACAAGTAACATCTTTTTTAGTTATTAAAGTAAAATATTAACCTCTAATTTCAAGTCCAGACTTGTTAATAAATTCAACAAAATCAGCTCTAAACTTCTCAATTTCTTCACCAGTCAATGTATGGTCAAAACTTGACAAATTATATCTAAGGGTCACAGATTTTTTATTTCCAAGCAAATCTTTATTTTGATAAATATCAACTAAGCTATAACCGCTTACAATTTTGTTTTTAAACTTAGATAGAATTTTTTGAAGATCTGAATAAATCAAGTTTTCATCACAAAGAATATTATAGTCAACATCAACGTCTTGATATTTTGATATACTCTTAATTTTTCTTGCATAAGCTTTTGTATTTGCAAGCTTTTCAAAATCAATTTCAAAAGCAACAACATTAAATCTCTTATCAATACTCTTTTTAACTTCTGGGTGTAAAACTCCAACATAACCATAGTCATCAGTTCTTGAAACAATTCTAAAAGAGTTTATTGGATGCAAGTATTGAACTGTGTCACCTTCAACAAGAGAAACATCAATTCCCATTATATTTTTTGCAATATCAACAATGGCAGTTTTAAGTTCAATAAAAAGTTCTTCTTCTCTTTTGTTTTGTGATGCAAATAAAACTGCAAGTTTTTTATTCTCAATACAATTATTTTCTTCATCAAGTCCAGAAACAACTCTGCCAATTTCAAAAACTCTTATATCAGAATATGTATTTTTATTTTCATCTAAAGTTCTAAGCAAGGTTGGAATAAGTTCACTTCTAATTCCACTCTGCCCTGCATTTGAAGAATCTAGAAGTGAAACATATGCTTTTGTAGCAATTTTATTTTGAGTGTTAAAGTCTTCATAATTCCATAAATATGAATGAATTTCATTTGCTGCATACTTTTCTGCAAGCATAAGTTTTGTGTCATATTCATATTCAATTGAAGGAATAAGATTTTGAGGCTCAGTATCAAATGCTAGTGGCTGAGGAACAATGTTATCATATCCATAAAGTCTTGCAACTTCTTCAACAAGGTCTTCTTTTATTGAAACATCTTTTGTTGCTCTGAAGCTTGGAACTGTAACAATCAATTTTTCACCTTGGTCTTCAATGCCAAACTCAAAAGCATTTAGTGTTTTAATAATATATTCTTTAGTTATTTCAGTTCCAACAATTTTTCCTATAAACTCTGGTTTAAGGTCAATTTTGATTGTTGGATATTTATATTTGTAGCAATCGCTAAAGCTTGATGTAACCCTTGCTCCAGCATCAATATTCCCAAGCAGATAGATTATTCTTGAAAGTGCAAACTGAGTTAATTCTGGGTCAAGTGATTTTTCATAACGCTGAGATGCATCAGTTATAAGTTTAATTTTTCTTGCAGTCTTTCTAATGTTTGCATAGTCAAACACAGCAGCCTCAAACAAAACAGAAGTTGTATCATCTGAAATTCCAGATTTTAGTCCTCCTTTAATTCCTGCAATTGCAACTGGCTCTTTATTTTCATCACAAATAAGTGTTGCTCCTTTAGGGAGTTCATGCTCTTCACCCTCAAGTGTAGTCATCTTTATGCTACCATCAGATTCCAAAACATTAATACCTTTAACAATATTATTATCAAACGCATGCATAGGAAGCCCTAAGTCTAACATTACATAATTAGTTAAATCTGCAAGAAGATTAATATCTCTCATGCCAGCATAGTTAAGCCTAATTGCCATATCACGAGGAGATTTTTTTGCTGTGATATTTTCTGCGGTAATTGCAGAATATCTATAACAATTTGGTGTGTCTATATCTATACTTATCTTTCTCAAATTATTATACTTTTCAAGATCTGCAAGTGGCATCTTTTTTAATGGTCTGTCAAAAATTGCAGCAAACTCTCTTGCCAAGCCATAATGACCCCATAGGTCTGGTCTATTTGTGAGTGATTTATTATCTATTTCAAGAACTATATCATCTATATTCCAAACCTCTTTAATATTCTGACCAATTGTAACTGGCTCTAAAATATCCATAATTCCATCATCATCACAGCCAATGCCAAGTTCAGTTTCTGCACAACACATACCCTGAGATTCAACACCTGCAAGTTTTGCTGCTTTAATTTTTCCAGCAACAACACTTCCACCAACTTTGCAAACTGCGGTTACCATACCCTCTCTAACATTTGGAGCCCCACAAACAATTTGAAGTGTTTCTGAACCAACATCAACTTTTAAGATATGCAAATGATTAGATTCTGGGTGATTCTCAACAGAGAGAACTTTTCCAAAAACAACATCTTGAACATTTTGTCCTTTAATCTCCACCCCTTCAATTTCAGCAGTTGAGAGATTAAATCTTTTAACAAGTTCGTCTGTTTCAATTCCAGACAAATCAACATAATCACTAATCCAATTAATCGAAATTTTCATTACTCTTCTCCTTACATTTTAGTCTTGAACTGACTCATAACCTTCAAATTATTACTGTTTAAATATCTAATGTCATCAAGATTTGTTCTTATCATAACAAGCCTATCAAAGCCAAGCCCAAACGCAAAGCCATTATATTCTTCTGGATCAATACCTGCCATTTTTAGCACGTTTGGATGAATCATGCCGCATGGACAAAGTTCAAGCCAACCACTTCCACCACAAGTATGACAGCCCCTTCCCCCACAGAATGGACATCTTGCATCAAGCTCATAGCTTGGCTCAGTAAATGGAAAGAATCCTGGACGAAGCCTTACTTCAATATCTTTTTTAAATAAGGACTTAAGCATGGCCTTTTCAAAATAAATAAGGTTTGCAATAGTTACATTTTTTCCAACAACAACACCTTCTAACTGGAAGAATGTGTTTTCATGCTTTGCATCAAGAGCTTCATTTCTAAAAACTCTTCCTGGAAAAATAACTTTACAAACAGGTCCATAAGTTCTAAGTATTCTGTTTTGAGCAGCAGAAGTTTGGGTTTTTAAAAGCTCTCCATTGTTAAGCCAAAATGTATCTTGCATATCTCTTGCAGGGTGATTTTTTGGAACATTAACAGATTCAAAGTTATTGTATTCTGTTTCAACTTCCTTTCCATCTTCAACAACAAATCCCATATTTTTAAATATATCAACAACTTGTTTTTGAATTATTGTTCTAGGGTTTAGTGAACCTGTCTTTGTGTCTACAGGAAGAGAATAATCAAACATCTTTGTATTTTTAATTTCTCTTTCTATTTGCTTACTTGCAAGGTCTGCCTTTATTTGCTCAATATTATTTTCAATTTTAGTTTTAAGTGCATTCACCTTTATTCCAAACTCTTTTTTAAGTTCCACTGGCACTTCTCTAAACTTTGCCATAATATCAGTTATTGCACCTTTCTTGCCTAAATATTTAAGCCTAATATTTTCAAGTTCTTCAAGATTTTGAATATTGCTCGAATCTTCATCAAAACATTTTTCCGTTTCATTTATGTTGTTAATTTCCATTAAATTCTCCTTTTTTATATTGTTTTTTATTAGATTTTTATAAAAAATGCAGTTTTTTAAATAAAAAACCTCTCTGCATCCTAGTTTAAGGACGACAGAGAGATTCTGCGTGGTACCACCTTAATTCATGAAACTTTCGCCTCACCTTATTTTACCCTTAACGTGGGTGTAACGGAATATATTTCTATATTCAGCTCCAGTGCCGAAATTCACATAACATATTCACCACTTTGCTTTCAGCCAAGGCAAAGCTCTCTGTAGGCTTCAATGTTAGCTACTAAATCACTTTCATAGCTTTTAAAAACTAAGCATAGTCTATCACAATATTTTTTTTATGTCAATTAGTTTATAAATTTAAAATTTTTTATTATAACTAAAATTCAATATGCTTTATACCCTTTTTGTTTGAAAGTTTATATAAAACAAACTTTCTTCCAATTGAGCAAACTTCTTCCGCCTTAAGTTTTTCAGCAACAAACTTTAAACAATCTTTAGCTGAAAGCTCTGCTCCCTCTAAAACAGAAATTTTAACAAGCTCTCTTGCATAAAGTTCCCCATCTATTTGTTTTAAAACTGTTTCAGTCAATCCATCTTTTCCAACAATTGTTGTTGCAGAAATATTACTTGCGATGCTTCTAAGCTTTGCCCTTTGTTTTGAATTTAACATTTATTACTCCTTTATCTCAAAGTCTATATTTTTAATTCTGATTGTAGAAAATTCATCTGCTCCACGCCTTTTGAGTTCTTTAATTATTCCCTTATCTTTAAGCACTTTTTGAAAATATGAAAAAGATTGAAAATCATTAAGATCAATTCCACGAGCAAGTTCATCAATAAATCCACCAACAATTTCAAATAGCCCATCACCATGATTGATTATTTCATATCTGTTTGGATCTGGTCTTGTGTATTCAAACGGAACATATTCAAGCTTTTGTTTTGGTGGCAAAGTTTTTAATTTTTCAATTACTTTATTTAAAAGTACATCTAAATTTTGATTTGCCACCGCAGAAATCTCTACAATTTCATATTTGGTTTTTAGCTTAGATAATTTATTTTTAAAATCACTTATCTGTTTTTTATCTACAACTAAATCAATTTTGTTAAGAACAACAATTTGTGGTAATTTTTCTACTTTCTCACCATGCTTCTTTAATTCTTGATTTACAATTTTAAAATCTTCATATGGATTTCTATCTTCACTTCCAGAAACATCAATAACATGCAAGAGTAAGCGTGTTCTTTCAATGTGTCTTAAAAAATAATGTCCAAGTCCAATACCTTCACTTGCACCTTCAATAAGCCCTGGAATATCTGCAATAACAAAAGATGAATTGCCATATTTGCAAACACCAATATTTGGTGCCAAGGTTGTAAAGTGATAGTTTGCAATTTTTGGTTTAGCATTTGTTATCATAGAAAGTATTGTGCTCTTTCCAACATTAGGAAATCCTACCAGTCCAACATCTGCAATAGTTTTTAATTCAAGCAAAATTTCTTTTTCTTCACAAAGCTGTCCAGTTTGTGAAAATGAAGGACGTTGCCTAACAGAAGTTTTAAATCTAGCGTTGCCAAGTCCACCATTTCCTCCCTGAAGCACAACAATTTTTTCACCATCTTCAAAAAGATCTGCAATAATATTTTCTGTTTCGTTGTCACGAATAACAGTCCCGCAAGGAACTTTTATTATTAAATTTGCACCATTCTTGCCATGCATATTATTGCTACCACCATTGCCGCCGTTCTCTGCTCTAAAGTGTTTAGTAAATCTAAAATCTATTAAGCTATCTACACTTTTGTCTGCAACAAAAATAATAGAACCACCTTTTCCACCATCTCCACCGTCTGGTCCACCCTTTTCAACATATTTTTCACTATGAAAACTTGTTTTTCCGTTTCCACCATTTCCTGCCTTAACAAAAATTTTTACTCTATCTAAATACATAATATCTCCTAGATTTTATTTTTACTTTTATAATACTTGCAAAGTCCACTTAGTTCACATTCACTGCATAGCGGTCTTTGAGATTTGCAAACATACCTCCCATGAAGCACTAAGGCATAATGAAATTTAATCCATTTATCTTTTGGTAAATTTTTCTCCAAATCTTTTTGTGTGTGCTCAACATCTTTCGCATCAGCAAGTCCAAGCCTATTAGATACTCTAAACACGTGAGTATCTACCGCAATTGCAGGAACCTTAAATGCCATAGATAAAACTACATTTGCAGTTTTTTCACCAACACCAGCAAGTGCTTTGAGTTCCTTTTTATTGTTTGGCACTTCTCCGTTATGTTTTTGAACTAAATCTTTTGAGCATTCTAAAATATGTGATGCTTTATTATGAAAAAAACCACAAGGACGAATAATTGCTTCAAGCTGTTCCTGTGGCAAAGTAATCATTTTTTCAGGTGTGTTATAATTTTTAAATAACTCACTAGTCACTATGTTCACACGCTTGTCCGTGCATTGTGCAGAAAGAATCACAGCAACCAAAAGTTCATAGTTCGAATTAAAGTTAAGCTCACATTTTGGATTTTCATAAATTTTATCTACCTTATCAATTATATCCAAAATATTTTTTTTCATTATTTTCTCCCGGTTCTATCAGTCATATTATTATAAACGATAGTAAGAAGCCTAAAACTCATAGCATCTTCAAAATTGCGAATATTGAGCCCAGTAACTTTATAAATTTTATCTATTCTATATAGCAGTGTATTTCTATGCAAAAAAGCATTTCTGCTTGTTTCTGAAATATTCAAGTTATTCTTAAAGAAAGCATTAATGCATTCAACAAGTTCACTATCTTTCATAACAGAAATAATTTCAGGATTAAGAAATTTTTCACTTATGCTTGCCCTTTCATCTGGATTAAGGCATTCAAGAACACTATCACAAAATTTAGAAAAAACAGACTCATTTTTAGCTGACTTTGGTTTCTTTTCATCTTTAATTTTTACAGCGATATTATTTTGCTTTCCAGATAATAAATCCATAAATTTCTCCTTATACACACAGCATTATA
>CATLBG010000054.1 GCA_949878595.1 uncultured Clostridia bacterium | reverse complement strand
GTTTATTGTTTTTTTGCATGGTTGGGGTGCAGATAAAAATTCTTTCCTCTGGCTTAAAAATTACTTTCTAGATTATAGTTTGGTTTTTGTTGATTTTGCAGGTTTTGGTGAATCTCCTGAACCTTCTAAATCTATGTGTGTTTTTGATTATGTTACTGAACTAAAAGAATTACTTGATTCTTTTGATATTGAATCGCTTGTTCTTGTTGGACATTCTTTTGGTGGAAGGGTTGCAATAAAGTTTTCATTTTTATTTCAAAATGAATATGATGATTTTAAAATTTGTTTAGTTGATGCCGCTGGAATTAAACCGAGACGAGGTTTAAAATATTATTATAAAGTTTATAAGTATAAGTTAACAAAAAAAATCTTTCCAAATTCTAAAAGCTTGAAAAATAGTGGATCAAAAGATTATGTTAGTCTTAGTCCTGTAATGAAAAAAACTTTTATAAGAGTTGTTAATGAAGACTTATCTTCTTATGCCAAGTTTATCAGTTCAAAAACATTAATTGTTTGGGGTGAAAGAGATAATGAAACAAAAATATATATGGCAAAAAAATTACATAGACTTATTAGAAACTCTAAACTTGTGATAATTGAGAGAGCAGGGCATTTTTCATTTTTAGATGAACCTGATGAGTTTGTAATTATTCTTGACACATTTTTGAAAAATGAATAAAATGTATTTGGAGATTATATGGAAAATTTTTTAGCTAAAGTAAATATTAATTTATTTGGCATTGGTGGGCTAGACATTTTGATACTTTTTGTTATTGCTATACTTACCACTGTTTTAATGGTGTTTGTTGGATATAAACTGTTGCAAATGATTCAGCTTACTGGATATAAAATGAAAGGTTTTACTATGTGGTTAAGTGAAACAAAGTGGTCTTATATTTCTAGACTTTTCATGCTTTCATTTTTATCAATTTCTTCAATGTTGATAACAAATGTTTTACTTGATGAGTTCTTTGTTGTGACTGTAATGAATTATGCTGGAGTATTGTTCTTTTTGTTATTTTCATCTTTGTTTATTACTAATCTCTTTTCTGCAAAACAGAAAACACCACTTAAATATACAAAGCGTATGACTAGATTTGTTGCTTGCTATATGGTTATTACGTTAATTATTTCAGTTGTCATTGAGTTTGTTGGATTTTTGTTTATTCCATATTTAAGTTATGGAGCAATTGGTTTTATGCCTCTATTGTTGCTTCCTATAGTTTTTGTATCATACTATATAATGCTTCCACTTGAAAAACTCATTTCTAATTCATTTATAAAAAAAGCAAAAGTTAGACTTAAAAATGTTAAGGGAATTAAGATTATTGGAATAACTGGTTCTTATGGAAAAACTACAGTAAAAAATATTCTTGGAAAAATATTATCAGAAAAATATAAGGTTTGCATTTCACCTTCAAGCTATAATACTCCTCTTGGATTATCTAAAACAATCTTAAATAATTTAAGCGATGACGATGAAGTTTTTATTGCAGAAATGGGTGCAAAGCAAAGGTTTGATATTAAGGAACTTTGCGAAATGGTTGAACCAACTTATGGTTTAATTACTGGTGTTGGAAATCAACATTTGCTCACTTTTGGTTCTGAAGAAAATATCATAAAAACTAAGGGTGAACTTGCAGAATATATAACAGCAAAAGGTGGAAATTTATATATTAATACTGATTCAAAAAACGCAAATGAGCTTGCTAAAACATATAAAAATGCCCATAATTTATCACTTTATGCTGAAAAACATGCAGAAAATAGTCTTTATATCAAAAATGTGAAGACCACTAAATCTGGCTCAAATTTTGACCTTTGTATTAATAAAGAAAAGGTTCATGTATCAACAATTTTGCTTGGAGAGCATAATATTTCTAATATTTTGCTTGCAGCAAATGTTGCTTATGATTTGGGGTTATCGCTTTCTGAAATTGCTTTAGGGATAGGTAAACTTCTTCCAATTTCTCATAGACTTGAAATTATTAAATCTAATGCATACACAATTATTGATGATGCATATAATAGTTCAGTTGAGGGAAGTAAAGCAAGTCTTGATGTTCTTTCTAAATTTGATGGGAAAAAGTTCATTATCACACCTGGCCTAGTTGAACTTGGCTCTGAACAGTTTAATTCAAATTTTGAATTTGGAAGAAATATGGCTTCAGTCTGTGATTATGTTATAATTGATTCTGGAATAAACTATGATGCAATTTCTTCTGGTCTTATATTTGCAGGCTTCAATGAATCTAATATTTTGATTGCTTCAAGTTTGAATATGGCGGTTAAACTTCTAGGTGAATATATAAATCCAAACGATGTTGTTTTATTTGAGAATGATTTGCCAGATAATTATATGTAATAAAAGAGAACCAAAATTTTTGGTTCTTTTTTAACAAGAAAATATATTTTTTCATACAATAAATTAGGAGAAAATGTATGAAAAATATTTTATTGGTTTTTGGTGGAATGTCTTACGAACATGATATTTCAGTTGTTACAGCCTCACAAATTTATAATAAAACAAGGGCAGAGAATATAAACTTAATATTATTTTATGTTTCAAGAGATAATGAATATTTTGTTTATGAGTCTAAAAAATTTATACTTTCAGATTTTTCTAAAAAGAATTTTTCAGATAAGTCAAAGAAGTTTAAAAAGGTTTCATTTGTTTCAGGTGAAAACAATATTTTGTTTATTAAGTCGGCATTTGGTTTAAAGGAATATATGAGGGCAGAGTTGGCAATTTTTGCCTGTCATGGTGGGGCTGGTGAAAATGGAAAGTTAGTTTCTATTTTTGAAAGTGTAAATATTTCTTGTTCTGCTGGAAGTTTTGATTCTCTTTCACTTTGTATGAATAAGTTTTTATTTAAGCAAGTTATGAAGGGATTGCATATTCCTGTTGCAGCTGGGTTTAAAATAACAGAAGATGAAATTGAAAGTGATTTTGAAATGTTTTTAAAAAGAGCAAAGAGATTGGGCTTTCCACTCATAATTAAATCAAATAATGGGGGAAGCTCAATTGGACTTTTTATTGCAGAAAATGAAACTCAATTTAAACAGAAACTTCTTCAGGCGTTTGAGTTTGATAAAGAAGTTTTGGTTGAACGACTATTAAAAAATACTAGAGAATTTAATGTTGCTTTAATTGGAACACATGATGACTTTGAAGTTTCAGAAATTGATGAACCAGTTAAAAATGAGGAAATTTTATCATTCACAGACAAATACTTATCTGGTGGAAAAGGTTCTAAATCAGGCTCTAAACTTGGTGGTGGAAAAGTTAGTTCAATGGCAAATCAGTCAAGAAAATTTCCTGCTGATATAAGTGAAGAACTTAGAGATAAAATAAAAAAATACGCTTGCAAAATTTTTAAGCAACTAAATTTATCAGGTGTTGTTAGAATAGACTTTTTGTTTATTGAAGAAACTAAGAAACTTTATGTTTGTGAAGTTAATGCAATTCCAGGTTCACTTGCTTATTATTTCTTTAACAAAAATGGAATTTTGGTGAATGAAGTTACACTCAAATTAATTGAAGTTGCAGAAAAGAATAGACAGAATTTCAATTTGATAAATCATGATTTTTGCACTGAGATTTTAGATTAATTTTTATATAAATTCATTATAGAAAACCTATAGTGAATTTTTTTTATTTTGACCTTTTTTTGTTTTGTAATTTTATGCTATTATTGTATACTATAATTAGTTTTTAAGGAAAGTTATGGAAAATTTTTTCAATGATGTCTTTGAATATAATATATTTAAAAGAGCTCTAAAAGCGACGGAGGCTGAACCTGTTGTTATTAGCAAACAAGCAACTGATGCTAGTTTGAAACAAAAGAGTGAACCAGTTGCAAAGATTGCTCCTGTTCAACACAAAAACATGAGTGATAAGTTTGAGCCTTCTCCTTTTGGAAGATATTTTGGCTCAAGAAAAAAGAGAACAACACCTCTTGATATGAGCGACTTTTCTTCATGGAAAAATAAAAATTATAGAAAGGTTGAAGAGACAACAGAAGATGATAAGCCAAAGCAAACGTTTTCACTTTCTGAATATATGAAAAGCAAATCTTTGCAAAAGTTTAATGAACTTGACCAAGCTAAATCAGATCTTAAAAAACCTATCACACAACTTTCACCTGAAGATCCAGATTTAAAAAAATATGCTCTTGATAGTTATATGCATAAACTTGAAGGAGAAGTTATTGCTGAGGATAAATTTAGGGAAAATGATGACCTTTTGGAACCTATTTTGAATTTTGATGAAAATGCAATGGCTTCAAGTGCACAAGATGAAGACTTCAATGCAAATGGTAATAATATTGAAAACTTTGCATTTGATGATGAAAACACTATGGGTGATGAATTTGTTCTTGATCAAAATGAGTTAGAAGAAGTTAGAAAAAGACTTGAAATTTTGGAGAGAGAAACTAACAAATTTAAGCAATTTGCTGAGAGGGAAACTGAACATGATGTCTCAGAGCAATCTAGTTTTTCAGCCATGATTGAGGAAGATAAAACTAATGATGCTTCAACAACATCTAATGAGTTTCAAGAAACTAGGATTGTGAACCAAGAAGATCAATCAGAAAATAAAGTTGAAATGCAAGAAAATGTTCAACAAGAGGTTAAAGATACAGAAAAATTAGAAATTAATGACACTGCTAAAGAGATAACTAGAACAATTGGAAAAGAAAAAATTGCACCTAAGGTTATTCAAGAAAAAAAACAGCCTGAAAATGAAGATATAAAAAATGCTATGACTTTAAAACGTAAGCCAACAGTCAAGGTTTCTCGAACTAATCTTTTGACAGAAGATGAACATAAAACAATGACTGATGATTTTATGTCTCAATTTTCTAAAAACAACAAAAAAGTTACTGTTTCTGATTTAAAGAGTCAAAGTGAACTTGAGGCTAAGATTGCAGCATTAACTTTTGAAAATAAGAAAAAGACTACAAAAGTTGAAGTTAAACCAAAGAGTGATGATAGTTTTAAGAAAGAGTTAAAGTCTAATTATAATATTTCAAATCTTGAGATGGATAACAAACTTCTCAAAATATCAAATAGAATTAAAAAGGAAGAAGAAAAAAATAAGGTTGACCAAGTTAAGGTTCAAGTTGAGCCAAATCCAGCATCGCCAAAACCAGCTTCTTCATCTCCAAAGACTATATCAAAGTCCTCTGCAACTAAGAAAAAGAGAGGTAAGTCTCGCAGAAGAATTGATGGTGATATTATTGGTGAAATTGATTTTGATTAAACATTTAAAGGAAGAATAGATGCGATTTTTAAAAAAATTAAGAGATATATTTTTAGCACTATTACCAATTTTGGTAATAGTTCTTTTTGTGCATTTATTTTTCTATAAAATTGATACCAAATTGCTAATCAGTTTTTTTGTATCAGCTTTTGTAATTGCCTTTGGCGAAGCACTCTTTTTAACAGGTGTAGATTCCACAATCATTCCAATGGGCGAACTTATGGTTGATACAGTTAATAAACTTTCAAAATTAGTTATTTTTGTTATATTTGCAGCCATTTTTGGTTTCTTTGCAACAATTGCTGAACCAGATGTTTCTGTTTTCACAACTCAGCTCTTTAAGACGGGAGTTTTTAACTCGAAAATACTAATTCTGTTTTGCATAGGTGCTGGAGTTGGATTATTTACAGCACTAAGTATATTTAGAATAATCAAAAATATTCAATTAAAATTTATTTATTTTGGGCTTTTTGCCGTAATATTTTTACTTTGTTGCTTTGTTAAATCAGAATATATTGCACTTGCATTTGATGCCGGTGGAGCAACAACTGGCATGATTTCAGCTCCGTTTCTTTTAGCAATTGCATCTGGAGTGGCTTCTAAATTTAGCAAAACAAAATCTAATAAAGACACATTTGGTATGCTAGGTATGGCATCGTTTGGTCCAGTTGTTGCAGTTTTAATATTATTTCTGATTTCTCAAAATAGTGGTGGAATTGAAGTTGCTGCTCAAAATTTAAATATTTTTATTTCAATATTAAAAAATTCACTTCTAGCAATTATTCCACTTGCAATCATATTTTTAATATATGATTTGATATTTATAAGACTTCCAATTAGAAAAAAACTTAAATTCTGTGCTGGCCTTGCTATAACATTTATTGGTTTATTTATGTTTATGTTCGGAATTGATTTTGCTTTTTCTGGAATGGGTGAAGTTATTGGAAAGTTCTTATCTCTTCAAAAACCTTTGGTTGTAATAATTTTCTGTATTGTATTTGGAGTTATTTTAACTTTTGCTGAACCATCTGTTATTGTGCTTGCAAAGCAAGTTCAGTCAGCAACAAAAGGAAGCGTTCCTTATATTGTTGTTATGATAGGCATTGCAATTTCTATGGCACTCGCTATACTTCTTGCAGCTCTTAGAATTTTATATAACATTAACTTCTTCTATATAATTTTAACAGGATATATTATTTCACTTATTTTAATGTTTTTTGTAGATTCACTTTTCACTGGTCTTGCATTTGACTCTGGTGGTGTTGCTTCTGGGCCTATGACTTCTGCATTTATTTTGCCATTAATGGTTTCGCTTGCATCAGAAACCACTGGAGCAATCAATGGTTTTGGAATAATTGGAATTGTTGCTATGTCTCCAATATTAGTTATTCAACTTATTGGTTTAACATATAAAATTAATGTTTTAATTGGAAAACGCAAAGAGCACAAGAAGGCTATACTTTTAACTTATACTTATGAAAACTATTCTAATATAGAAAAGCTTGAAGCTGAGTATAACAAATTAAAGGGGAAGAAACATGAAAAAAACGGATAAGTCTAAAAAGAAGTATGTTATAGTTTCTCAAAAAATGTATCCATCTCAAATTAATGAACTTGCAATGTGTTGTTTTTTTATTAAAGACCAAAAAAAATTAGATGACCTTTTATCTTTTATAGTTAATAATGGTGGAAGAGTTGTTGCAGCAGTTGCAAGCACAGGTGTTTCAAAAAATTCAGTTATTGATTTTTTTGATGGATATAACTCAAACGGATTTACTGTTCTAGCAATGTGTCAGCAAGAAGTTGCAGATATATTTATGTTAAACATTTGTAGGGAACTTGAATTTAATAAAAGAGGTATGGGCAAGGCATTTATGGTTGATATTTTGGGCTATATGGGTGCTAAGGGTCCATTTGTTGAATAAGGAGAAAATTATGGAAAAGAAAG
>CATLBG010000053.1 GCA_949878595.1 uncultured Clostridia bacterium | reverse complement strand
TTTACAAAACAATGAAAAGGAGAATATTATGACTAGAAAAGATAAAGTTGAAATTTTATTTAGCATTATAAGTGAGAAGGCGAACGAGCAGGAAGTTAAAGATAAGAAAATAAAAAAACTATCAGACAAGTTTTTGCTACTTGAAAAAGAGTTAAAAATGCTTGTGCCAAGAAATAAAATGTTAAATGTTATTAAATTTTCTGACCAATCAACAATCCTAAGTTCTGAAATTACAGAATTAAAACTTAAATTTGCCATAGAATTTATGTTAGACTTTTTCTCTATTCAATAAATTGATTTTTTTTGAATGTTATACTATAATACTATCATGAAAGAAAAAAGATTTTACTTTGATGGCGAACTTAGGGCAAATTCAAATATTAATTTGATTGGTGACGAATTTCATCACTTGACTAGCGTTATGCGTGCAAGAATAGGTGATAAGGTATGTCTATTTAATGGAAATGGCAACTTTTATTTCGGTGAAATCACTGAAATTACAAAAAAATATGCTGAAATCAAAATAACTCTAGAAAAAAAATCTGAAAATGAACCAAAAATTAACTTAACAGTGTTTCAAGCACTGGCTAAAGGCGAAAAACTTAGCCTAATTATGCAAAAAATCACAGAGCTAGGGGCAAACAAACTTGTTTTGTTTGATAGCAAGTTTTGTGATGTTAAGGCAAATGATAATAAAAAAGACAGAATGAATCAAATTTCTGCTCAAGCTGCAAAACAATGTGGCAGAGCATCTATTGTTGAATCTGAAGGTGTGCTTTCAGTCAAAGAGGTCGCTGAGCAAATTAAAGACTTTGATGCCTTTTTTGTGGCTTATGAGAATTCTGATGGACATACTCTTGCTAATTCACTTTCAAGCCTCAAAAATGCCAAAAATATTGCAGTCATGATTGGTGCAGAAGGTGGTTTTGCTGAAGATGAAATCACTTTGCTTGAAAACAGTGGGGCAGATATTGTTTCACTAGGAAAAAGAATCCTTAGAACCGAAACAGCTTCAATAGCATGCACAGCTTTAATCATGGGATTACTAGAAAAATAGGAGAGCTTATGAAAACAGTTTCAATAATCACACTTGGTTGCAAAGTTAATCAAGTTGAAAGTGAACAAATTGCTGAAAAATTAGAAACATATGGCTTTGATGTTTCTATGGGGCTTGGCATAAGTGACATATATGTTATTAACACTTGTGCAGTAACAAACGAAGCTGAGAGAAAATCAAGAAACTATATTGCCAAAATTTTAAAGTTAAATGAAAACGCAAAAATTTATGTTTGTGGTTGTTCATCAGAAAATAGTCCTGACAAATTTAAAAAGGGTGATTTTGTTGTTAAAGTTATTGGCACAAAAGACAAAATCTCACTTGCAGACAGCATTAAATCAAATTATAATGAAATAGAAAATATTTTATCATCAGAATATAAAACAAGAGTAACCAGCAGAACAAGAGCTGACCTTTTTGTTCAAAATGGTTGTAATAACTTTTGCACCTATTGCATAATTCCATATCTTAGAGGCAGAGAAACCAGCTTTCCATTAAATGAAATAGAAAAAGAACTAAAACTTTTAGAACCTATTGCAAATGAAATTGTAATTACTGGCATAAATCTTTCTGCTTATGGCAAAGATATAGAGGGAAGCGATGGTTTAATTGAAGTTGCAAGACTCTTTAGAAACAGCTCTGCAAGGTTTAGATTTAGCTCATTAGAAGTTAATGTTATCACTGAAAAGTTTTTATCTGAGCTTGCCACCTTTGATAATTTCTGCGATCAATTTCATTTATCACTTCAAAGTGGCAGCAACAATACACTCAAGGCAATGAATCGTCACTACACTAAAGAAGAATATCTTGAAAAAGTCAATTTAATAAGAAAATTCTTCCCAAATGCAGGTATTACGACAGACATAATAGTGGGATTTCCCACAGAAAGCGAGGCTGGTGCCCTTGAAACACTTGATTTTATAAAACAGGTAAATTTCTCTGATATGCATATCTTTCCATATTCAAAGAGAAATGGCACAGCTGCTGAAAAGCTTAAAAATGTTGCTAAAAATGTGGCAAATAGGGTTAAAGAAGTAACTAAAGTTGCTGAGCAAATGAAGTCTGAATTCATAGGCAAAAACCTTGGATTAACTCATGAAGTAATAATTGAAAATCAGAAAGATGGCTATTATCTGGCTCACACAAAAAACTTTATTTTGTGCTATATTAAGTCAAATAAAAAACTCGAATCTAACCAAAAATTAAATGTAAAGCTAATTTCAGCCTATGCAGATGGAGCATTTGCTGAAATAGTTTAATATCACCAAATCAAACAATTTGTCATTTTCTTCTTGACAAACCTTTAAGCTTATGATAAATTAATTTTGTTATTTTATGCAAGAGGGGGTGAATACTCACATGACAACAGTTAAAGTTGGCGATAATGAAAGCCTTGACAGTGCTCTCAAAAGATGGAAAAGAAAATGTCAAAAGGACGGCATTATTGGTGATATTCGCAAAAAAGAAGCTTATGTAAAACCTTCTGTTGCAAAGAAACTTAAAAGTGAAGCCGCAAGAAAAAGAGCTAGAAAAGGTTAATAAAAACGCAGACCAATTTAGGTCTGTTTTTTTAGTGCCAAAAATTTGTAATTTTGCAAAATAATAGAGTTTTTGTCTGTTTTTGTCTTATTTTAACACTTACAAGTCACCATAAATTCAATATGCTAAAATCGCTTTGTTAACTTAAAAATAAAAGGAGATTATAACAGAAAAATGAAGAGCAGTGCACTTAAATTACTTGCACAAAAGGCGAAAAAAAGATTAAGTACTGCAGGACAAAATTATTCAAAAAACGAAAGTGAAAAGACTACAAAAGCATATTTATCTTGGAGTTCATATGTTGTGGTTGCCAGCAAACAAAAAATTGAAGAAGACCCATTATTTGACAAGGTAAAAAAGATTATGGAAAAGGGCGATATAACAAACCCACTTTCAGAGCTCACTGATTATGAAGTGTTCAACAAGCTTGGCGAAGCAGATAAAGAAAAATATATTTTAGATATCTCTAAAAGATATAACAAAATAAAAGAATACTTCACTCAAGAAGCTATAAGTTAATACAAAATGGTGCAATTGTTGCACCATTTTTGTTTGATAAAATTTTTATTTATGTTAAACTAATTTTGTTTAAGGATAATCTAATGGAAAGTGAAATTTTAAAAAATCTAAATGCTGAGCAAAGACAAGCTGCCGAAACTATTAACGGAGCTGTTTTGGTTACTGCGGGTGCTGGCAGTGGCAAAACAAGAATGCTCACTCACAGAATCGCCCATATGGTAAAGGAACTTGAAATTTATCCAAGTCACATTTTGGCTATCACTTTCACAAACAAAGCCGCAAATGAAATGAAAGAAAGATTAGAAAAAATGGTAGATTCACTTGATGGTATGTGGATTTGCACCTTTCATGCCATGTGTTCAAAAATTCTAAGAATGAATATTAGTCTTCTTGGCTATACAAGTAGTTTTTCAATTTATGGCGATACTGAAAAAAATAGGGTAATTAAACGAATTATTGAAGAACTCAAAACTGATATAAATGCTGAAACCTTTGCTTGGCACATATCTAATGCAAAAAACAATCTAATGAAACCTGAAGATTACTCAAAATATATTCATGACCCTAAAAAGTGCCAAATAATAACCAAAGTTTATAGCACTTATGAAACAGAGCTGTTTAAGGCAAATGCCCTTGATTTTGACGATTTACTTGTTAAAACCTATAGACTTTTAAAGGAAAATCCAGACACTCTTGAATATTATCAAAACAAATTTGAATATATTTCTGTTGATGAGTTTCAAGACACAAACTCTGCTCAATATGAGCTTGTCAAACTCTTAGCCGCAAAACATAAAAATGTGCTAGCTGTTGGTGATGAAGATCAGTGCATATACTCTTGGCGTGGAGCACAAGTGTCAAATGTTAAGCAGTTTACAAAAGACTTTGAAGGTTGCAAAATTTTTAAACTTGAACAAAACTATAGATCAACCAAAAAGATAATTGACCTTGCAAATAAACTAATCAAACATAACACCATAAGAATCGACAAAAACCTTTGGACAGAAAATGCTGATGGTGATGAAATTAAACTTACACAAAACTATAATGATATTGAAGAGGCTGAGCAAATTGCTGAGCGAATTGAAACACTAGTTAGTGGAGGTGTGGCAAAATATTCAGACTTTGCAATCCTTATGCGTGTAAACTCACTTTCTCGAATTTTAGAAGAAAAGCTTTTAACTTATAACATTCCATACAAAGTTTATGGTGGCTTTAAGTTCTTTGAAAGAAAAGAAATTAAAGATACCACTGCATACCTTTATTTAGTTGCAAATCCAAATGATACTGAGGCAACAAACAGAATGCTATCATTCCCAAAGAAGGGTATTGGTGATGTGTCTATTGGTCAAATTCACGCCCTAGCTATTCAAAATGATGTTTCTATGATGGAAATCATCATGAATGCTGAAAAATACGGCATTACTGGGTCTCTTCAAACTAAGCTAAACTCTGTTCGTGACTTATTTAATGACCTAATCTCACAAAAAGAAGTCATGCCAATTGAAGACTTTGTGGAATATGTAATTAAAAGAGTTGGCATAAAAGAAGCCATTGGCACAAAAACTGAAGACGATATAAATAAGTGCATGAACATTGATGACCTTTTAAAGTCTGTCAGTGAATATGTTGCGGCAAATGAATCTGCAACAATTGACGACTTTTTACAGTCAATAACACTTATGAGAGATATTGATTCTATGAGTGAAGATGATAATTTTGTGTCGCTAATTACAGTACATGCAGCAAAGGGACTTGAATTTAACAATGTGTTTATTGTTGGTTTAAATGATGGGCTATTTCCACTATCTCGTGCAATTAACTCAGCAGACATAAATGAACTTGAAGAAGAGAGAAGGCTCATGTATGTTGCAATCACAAGAGCAAAACAAAGATTGTTTTTATCAAGAAGCAAAGTTAAATTTAGCTATGAAACCAAACGCACTGAATATACAATGATTTCAAGATTTTTGCCTGAACTCTTTGACGATTTGCAAAAAAAGAACAATTTTTTGAATGGCTCTGCTATAAGGTCAAACCTTGATAGCACTGGTTTTGGTGAATATCTTAATTCAAGCAAAAAACAGGCAAGCCTTGACGAAATTATGAGCAGTCATATAAATGTTGTTAATGTTTCAAAGACAAGTAGCAATTCAAGCCAAACTCCGTCATCTGCAAACACAAATTCTGCTTCAAGAATCAGTACAAATGACTATTCAAAATTCAAAAAGGGCACAAGAGTAAAACACGCTCACTTTGGTGAAGGAGAAGTAACCCTTGGAGTAACTGATTTTGCAAGTGCATTTGTAACAATTAAATTTGATAGTGTTGGCATAAAAACACTGTCACTCAAATATGCTGCACTAGAAATTATTGAATAACTAAATTTAAAATAGTCTATTTTTAATTAAAGGAAAAAATTATGAACAATACTCAAAAACTTATAGAGGAAATGAACGAGCTGACTGAAAAGATAAATAAAGCCAGCTATGCTTATTATGTTTTGGATAACCCAATAATTTCCGACAAAGAGTGGGATAAACTCTATTATAGGCTTCTTGACATAGAAAAAGAGACTGGTATTGTTCTTCCTAATTCTCCAAGCCAAAGAGTTGGTGGCGAGATTCTTTCTGGATTTAAAAAAGTAATGCATAGTCATAAGCTCTATAGTCTTGCCAAGGCTCAAACCATGGAAGAAATTGAGGATTGGAATACTAGAAACCAAAACATTTTTGGCTTTGATGAAGAGTATTCTATTGAATATAAGTTTGATGGACTCTCACTTAGCATAACTTACAATAATGGCAAACTAGTTAAAGCTGCAACCCGTGGAAATGGAGAAATCGGCGAAGATGTAACCGAGCAGGTTAAAACCATTAGAACAGTTCCTCTTACTATTAATTTTATGGGTGAAATTCATATTCAGGGAGAGGGAATAATCAAACTATCAGAACTAGAAAGATATAATAGTCACACTGATGAAAAGCTTAAAAATGCCAGAAATGCTGTTGCTGGAGCAATTAGAAACCTAGACCCAAAAGTAACTGCAAAACGAAATCTCGATTTTTTTGCATATAACATAAACTATTGCCCAGATAAAACCTTTTCAAGTCAAGAAGAAATAAAAGACTTTTTGCAAGAACAAGGATTTATGACTGGAGAATTTTTTAAACTTGTAAAATCTACAGCTGAAATTGAGAAAATTATTGAAGATGTAGAAAAAAATAAATCTCAGCTAGATTTCCTCATAGATGGACTTGTTATAAAAATAAATAAATCTAAAATTAGAGATGAACTTGGTTTTACTGAAAAAACTCCAAGATGGGCTGTTGCATATAAATTTGAAGCAGAAGAAACCTCAACAATACTAAATAGCATAACTTGGCAAGTTGGTAGAACTGGCAAAATCACGCCAGTTGCAGAGTTAGAGCCAACTGAACTATGTGGAGTTACAATAAAAAGAGCAACTCTCAATAACTTTAATGATATTCAAAGAAAAAAACTTAAACTTGGTGACAGGGTATTCATTAGGCGAAGCAATGATGTTATTCCTGAAGTTATGGGTGTTGCTGAAACCTATAAAGCTTCAAAAATTATAGAAAAACCATCTATTTGTCCATGTTGTAGCAGTTCCTTAATTGACACAGAAACCGAACTTTACTGTGAAAATCATTATGGTTGCAGAACACAAATTGTGTTAAAACTTGTGCAATTTGCAAGTCGAAATGCTATGAATATTGACGGACTTTCAGTCAAAACTCTAGAAAGATTATATGATACCTTTGGCACAAAATCTTTTAGTGATATTTATAAACTTACCGCAAAAGAGCTTTCACAAATAGAAGGGTTTAAAGAAAAAAAAATATTTAATATTTTAAATAGCATTGAAAAAAGCAGACACGCAAAACTTTCTAACTTTATCTTTGCACTTGGCATTGATGGCATTGGTGTTAAAATGGCAAAGCAGCTTGCAAAAATTTATAAAGATATTCATGGGCTGATGACGGCAACGACTGAGGAACTAATTGAGCTAGATGATATTGCAGAAATAACAGCTGAAGGAATAGTTCATTATTTTAGTGAACCATTCAATAAACAAGAAATTGAAGATT
>CATLBG010000052.1 GCA_949878595.1 uncultured Clostridia bacterium | reverse complement strand
TTATTATTAAAAATAATTTCTGGCTTGTTTCTATTTAAACTACTTTTTTTTAGATTATTCTGTTCCATTTCCTGCCCCACGAAGTTATTTATTAAATATTTTCCTTTATAAAAATAATTATAACCACAAAACTATTTTTTGTAAAATATTATAAAATAAAATTTTTGAGAAATTTTAAGCTTTTTGCTCTAATTAATATAAAATTTCGTCAACCAATTCGCCGTGTTGCGTGTAAATAGAAATTTTTTTATCATCAATAATAGCATAACATTTATCTGAGCCAAATCTTGGCTGAGCCATTGAACCTGGACAGACACGAATTATTCCATGAATTTCTTCAATAAATGGTCTATGCACATGACCCTGCAAAACAATTTTTGCACCATACATTTCTGGATACATATCATTAAATTTATGCCCATGACAAATATAAGCAAGTTTGCCGTTTATATTTTCATAAGTCTGTTCAAAAAGCGTAAATTTGGCATTTTCTGGCTCAAAATACCAATCATTGTTCCCTTTAACAATAGTTAACTTATTTGCAATAGCATTTAACTTTTGAACCATTTCTGTAGCATTGCTGCCAAAGGTATCACCAAGCAAAATAAGTTTGTCTGCATGTGCTTCCTCCAAAATTTCAAGCACTTTATCTAATGCTATAATTGAACCATGAATGTCTGATGCAACCAAAAACTTTTTTCCCATAAATTTCTCCAAAAATATAATAACATAATTAATAAAATATTAAAACTAAAACACCCTTTAATTTAAGGGTGTTTTTAAAATTTAGATATTAAGAAGTTCTAAGTAAGAATCCTTTTCAGATGCCGCAAAGAATAAATATAGTCTTGGGCCACTATCTGTACCAAATAAGAGATTATAGAAAATCTTAAAGTATTTTTGTTGAATTGCCATATTCTCTTTTTTGCTAAGCTCAGGATTATTTACTGTATCATAAATAAATTGTTGAACTTCTTTGTCTTTAACTTCTGTCTGAGCTTTTAAGTAGCTATAAAGTTTAGAAACAACTTCTCTTTCTTCTTCACCAAGAGTTGAAGCAAATTCAGCGTTCTTTTCACTTAAAAGTTTAAACATTTTTTCTGGTTGATAGGTTTGAATAAAATAAGTTGCCTTTTCAAATCTTTCATCTGCCCTTGGTGTCCATTCAAGGTCTAGCTTTTTAATTGCTTTAACCAAGCTGTCACGATTAAAGTTAACAATTGGTGCAAGATTTGCAATAGTGCTAAATGATGTTTCATCTATATAATTTTTTCCATCAATTAAACAAAGCTTAAATAATGAATTTGTAAACTCATCACCCTCACCTGAAAGATAACTATGCAAGCTCTTATCAAACTCAGAATAATGTCGAATGATTGTGTCATCAAAATAGAAATTATATGCATCTTCTGGCTCATATTTAGCAAATAACCATCTAACAATTTCTGGTGTATAGAATTTTAAAACACCTTCAGGTGTGATGTTGATTCCGCTTGATGAGTGCATTGAAGACACCCCTGCAAAGCCAAGCCAACCATAAGCTTGATATGTTGGTGGTTCGCCGTCAAAAATTTCACGAACAACTCTTGAACAAACATCATAGCTTCCACCAGGTGTTGAGTGGTCAATTCCACCAGCTTCAAAGTCTACGCCTTCTTCTTTCCAACGCATTGGCCAATCAATTTTCCAAGCAAGCTTAATTTTAAAATATTCTAAAACATTAACAGTTTCTTCTTTTCCGCAAGCCTTGCACACATAAGTTAATTCATGTGTTTCTGGATTATATGAAGTCACTTTTGTTGAGTCTTTGCTGCAACCATCACAATAAACTGCTACTGGATAGTATGCTTCTCTCTCTTCATCTGTTGCCTCTTGAGACTTAAAACTCATCAAAATGTCATAGATTTCTTTTCTCTTTTCAAGTGCATATGCAACCTTTGGTGCATATCTTCCACTCAAATACTGCTTAGATTGATAAATATATTCAACATCAATTCCAAGCTCTTTAAGTGAGTTTTCAAACTCAACTTCAAAGTGTCTGCCATAGCTCTCAAGTCCATCATCAAAAGGATTTGGAATCATTGTGTATGGGCAGCCAACATATTTTTCGTAGCCATCTACAATTTTTGCAACATTAATTGGAACTTTTCTAAGTCTGTCAAAGTCGTCCCATGAAAACAAAAATCTAACCTTTTTTCCCTTTTGCTTCAAAGCCCTTGCCACAAAATATGGAATTGCAATTTCTCTGAAGTTTCCTATATGAACACTTCCGCTTGGGCTTACGCCACTAGCACAGGTGTAAACTTCCTTACTTGGATTTTTTTCAATAATTTTATCTGCAATTCTTTCACTCCAATGCATAATTTTCTCCTAAAAATAAACTAAACATAGTTTATCACAAAACCATAAGTGGTGTCAATCAATACAGATACAATAAAATTTAACGCAAAAAAACCAGCGAAGTTTTCGCTGGTTTAATTTTACATTTTTTCGAGGTCTGCACTTGTTGCAATGTTGATTGCTTGAGTTGGATCTGTTTTTGTAATAAGTTCCATTGCTCTCTTATATGATGTGCCTTCAAAAATTCCTGGCTCAACATCTTTAATATCATTTGTGAGTTCATTGCAAATATCGTCAATACTTTTGAAGATTACTTCCCAATTTGTTTTAATCTTTTCAAATTCTTTTCCTGAAACTTTTCCTGATTTTGTTGTTGTGGAAGTTGTGCTAGTTCCAGCAAGGTTATCTACAATGTCACTTTGCTTTGTTGATGGAGTATAACCAAGTTGCTTCTGCAAGAATTGATTTAAGTGATTTTTATAACAAATCATCATATGTCTCTTAATTGCAAGAAGTGCTGCAAGCAAATCTTTTGAATTTCTGGTCTTTCCCCTAAAGTTTGTGTTATAACCAAGATCATCAAAACTAAACATTGTAGATTCATTTATGCCTGAAGTATCAATAATGTTTGCACCAGCAAATGTGTTAATTGCGTTTGCAATTTGAATATTTAGAGCAGTAATTAGATTTGCTGAAGCATCTGGCTCACCAGAAATTAGGTAACCCGCATTGCTTGAAACAGCAGATTTTGTTCTGCTTAAGCTCTTTTTGAGAGGGTCATCATTGTTTCTGCCAAGTTTATCAAAGAAGATTCTACCAACAACCATGGTTGTATCATTTTCTTCTTTAATTTCATGTCCGCCAGAAATACCAGTCATATATTCAACAAGTTCGTTAATATTGCTATTAACGTTGTCTATTTGCATTTTAAGAACTTTACTGTCTTGTGTTGGGCTTTCGAACAAGAATTCTTTTAAACCACCTTCTGAGTAAGCCTTACGTTTGTAGTCTGCAAGAATCTTGCTGTCGCTAGCCTTCATAATTGGGTGTTCATAATAGTCTCTTAAAATTGTTTCAAAAGATGTTGAAATATATCCACTAAGTTCTTCAATAAATTCTGACTTTGTCAAATCGTCAAAATACTTATAACCTTTTATGGTTGTAAAGAATTCTGTAAGTTTCTTTAAACCATCTGTTCCTGAATAAATATTCTTTTCAATATTTTCATTAATTTGAGCATTAATAACTCTTTTAGCATTAGTTTCAAAAAGAGCAATAAAGTAATTTCTAATTCTAGTATCGCTAATTTTAAGAATAGTTTCTTCATAGAATTTACGTGTCTCTTGATCGTCTAACTGTGCAATTGTTGTAAGTCCTGTAATTTTTGAAGAATACTCTTCAAAATTATCATAACTACCTTTTCTTAGAACGTCCATCATATAAACTTTGCTCTCATTATTTCTCTTATTCTTTAAAGCTGAAACTTGTTTTTCTAGAATTGAGCTAGCTAAAATTTTAGCTTTGTCTGATAAGTTTGAAGACATAATAAGTGTATTTAGCTGAGATGCCTTATCGGTTGACAAATCCGCCTCAGATAAATTTGCAATTTTTTCTGCAAAAACATCTGCTGAATTTCCAATTTTGCCTGTTTTTGAATCTAAAACATAAAGAAGGTATTCTTTAAGCTTTGGTCGTCCATTAAATGCATCTTCTATATCTACTTTAACTAAATCATAATCAATTGGAGAAGTTGAAGATGTAATAGTCGTAACAATTCCTGCAAGTCTACTATAAAGATCTGAAGTTGCAGGCTCGCCAGATCTAACCCCATCTTTGCCAAATCCACCACAATATGAAATTACTTCTTTAAAATCCCAAGCAGATTCAATTGGTGCTGGAGCAGTTTTGATGATTCCAGCAGTATAAGCTTTGTTATATTTAGCTTCATTCTGTTTCTTTTGCCACATGAATTTTAGATAATCATAAGTATGACCAAGTGGTGATGGCAATGCTGCGATTTGAGAATCAATCAAAGCTGCAGTTGTTGAATCAACCTCGCCATAACCAATTATAGCCTCAACAACTTTTTCAGCTGCAAGATAATCTGGAGTGCCAATAATAAACTTATCTGAACCAAAACTTTCAGATGTAAGTGCTGCCATCATTGCAGCTTTTGTAAATGTGATTTGATTACTTAAGCTTGTGCTTAGATTTGTGCTGACTGAATTTTCTAAATTTTCATTTTCAATAAATTTTTCAACTGATTTAAAATCTTTAGTTTTATCGGCAAAACCACCATTTTTAATAACTTCGGCAATTTTTGGATTGCTAATTGCATCTGAAAGATTTTGAATAGTGTCTATTGAAAGTGGCTCATCAAATGCTGTGAAGTTTATTGCATCTGCAGCTTTTGAAGCATATGATCTTTCATGTTCATTATATTCATGTTCTCTTTGAATGCTAGTATAAGCAGCTTTGTGCTCTGTTAAGAATTGCAAGCCTTTATATAAGTCTTCAATTGTTTTACAAGCACCAATTTCACCTGTAATCATTCTGTTAAGTTCATTAACATTATCAAGCTTATAATCTTCTCTGTTGATTGCAATATGCTTGCTTGCAAGAGCTCTAGCTTTACCAAACTTTGATGCACCACAATGCACTATTTTTCCATCTGATCTAATTTTATATTTTTCACCATCAGAAACTTGAAGAACAAACTTGATTTTTTCTTTTTTTGATTCAATGAATTTTATATCTGCTTTTGATAATACTTTTTTATTTTCTTCTATCATTTTATTGAAATGTTCTTCAAATTTAACATTAAAATCTGATTCTTTTAATGGAGTTTTAAATTTAGTGAAAAACATTTTCATTGCTTGACCTTTTTCATAGTCAAGTTTAATAGCATTATAGCCTCTTGGTATTCCATTTTGAGGAGCATAATTTCCAATGCCATGCATAAATTCAAAGTGCTCTTTAATTAAGCCTGCCTCTTTTCCAAGAGCGGTTACAGTTTTTGATAGTGCAGTTTTTGTAATCTTAAACCCAGCAACAGCCCCAAGCAAAGCAGCAATAACTGGACCACCAGAAGCCAAAAGCATCACTGAACCAATGGTTAAACCACCACCACCTGCTGTGACTAGTGATCTAAAAACTGCATCTCCACCAGTTTTTGCAATTTGAGCAAGGTTCTCTTTCTTTTGCATTTCTGCCTTTGTTACTGCAATTGTTCTATATCCACCAATTGGTTTACCTTCGCTGTTTACATCAAATGGTTTTCCTTCAACAGAATTTCTGATATGGTCAAACCACTCTCTTACTTTTTCTTCTTTTGCCCTAAGAAGAACTAAACCTTCTTCAGTTGTGAGAGGCTCACCAGCCTTATGATTAGGCAAAGTTCCTGAGGCTACCATTTCATTACATTCTTGAACATAGCCATCAAACTCAGTTAAAAATTGTGTTTCATTAAGATTTATATCAAAACCAGTTCCAGCTGTAGTAACTGGGTCATTGATGCCTAGCTTTTTAACAAACCATTTTAAATTTTTTCTTATGGATTCATTAATTTCTGTGCTAAGTGCACTTGCATGCAAGCCAAAGTCTAAGAAATTTCCACTATCATCTTTATATTTAGATGGTCTAAGTTCACCTTCAACATATTGAGGTGCAAAATCTCTTAAGTTTTGTTTTATATAGTTATAAATAACGATATAAACCATAAGTCTTTGATATTTTTCTGGTTCCCACAAGTCTCTGCCGTCAGCTTTTGCATATTGCTTGAAAGGTTCAAAGAATTTTGGGCTTTTTGGAGCATCTGCCATAAAATTTTCTCCTTAAAATTACTTCTGGTCACATATTCTAGTATCAATATTATATCATAATTGTTATTAAAATGGAAGACCCTTTTTTAATAAAATCATAACTTTTTAAAGTTTATTAAATTTTACTTAAAAATCACAATTTAAAGCAAAATTTATGAAATTTTTACTATTTTTGTCTACTTTCTTGCTCTTCTCTTTCAATTTCTTTAAGTCTTTTTACTTCATCTTCATTGATGGTTTCAGAAGTTTCTTCACTGCCTTGATATTCATCAAAAACTGCTTCAGATTCATTTGTTTCAGCTTTTTTGGTTTCTTTAATGCCCTTTGCAATTACTGCAGTTTTAAGTTTTTCTTGATCTTCAATATCAAGCACGATAGCTTCTTTTTGAGCTTCACGAATGTTTTCTCTTGTCTCTTTTGAAAGCTTAACTTCTGAAAGAAGCTGTTCTGAAACCTTTGCACCTTTTTCTACTTTTTTAAAATTAATTTCATTGCCTGCAAACTGCTTGTAATATTTGTTTGTCTCAGCAAGTTTTTCTATATTAAATATAACATCATTTGACTTCAATGGATCATTAAGTTCAGACTCAGCAATCTTTAAATTTTCTTTTAAAATATTCAATTTATTTTTTAAAACCATTGCATCATTATATGAAGTGTCACTTCTAACAAAGATTGTTTTGCTTGCATCTCTAAGCCTGAGATAAGCATATTTTGTTCTGACAAACCAACCATTAAATCCCGCAAAAATGCAAATGCCTGCAATCATAAAAATGATTCCACCAATAATATGTGTATTTGTAATTGGAATGACTCTTCCAATATTTCTTGCAATAACATTATCAAAAAAGCAACTAATTAAACCAAATGTGAAAAACACCGCACCAAGAAACATGAATATGATTGAAACTGTGTTTTTTGTTTTGTAGGAACTTAAGGTTTCTTCAATTTGATTAGCCTCTCTATCTCTGGTCATAGCAATTTGTTGTTGTCTTAAAAATTCTTGTTCTGCCCTATCCACTGAATCATCAATAAAGTTATAATAATGCTTTTGAGCGTTTGCAACATCTTCTACACTTGCAATCTTTTTTGCATTACTGCCAAGTGAACCCATTTCTAGAGCATAGTTATAATAAACCAAGAGATCTGTTTCTGTTGGCTTTGTTTTGAAACCAAAATCACAACTAGTCATGATTTTTGTAAGTTGCTCCCAAGACAAATAATCAGTCTTTTCATTAATTGGAGCTTCTTTAACTTCTTTTAAAAAGTTATTTGGGTTTTTTACAATCATATAATAGGCCTCAACAAATTTTGCAAGCTCAATATAAAACGCAGAATTTTTAACCATTGAAGCGGCATTTCTTTTGCCTTCTACCT
>CATLBG010000051.1 GCA_949878595.1 uncultured Clostridia bacterium | reverse complement strand
CACTTATAAAAATGTTGATTTTTTTTTGCAAATAGTTTAATATTATGATAGATTAGCAGAATATGCTAAAACTAGAGGAGATATCATGGCAGTTAACACAGTCAATTCATACGGAAAAATATCAGTTACCGATGAGTCAGTAGCTCTAATTGTTGCACACTCAGCACTTGATGTTTATGGTGTTTTTGACCTTGTTACAAATAAATTTTCTGATTCTCTTAGGGAACTTTTTAAAAAGAAGTATAAACCAAGAGGCATTAAAATCACTACAATTAGTGATAGAATTGTTATTGACCTTGATATTATTCTCAGATATGGCGTTAGCATTAACGCTGTTGCTGAATCAGTTAGAAGGCTAGTTAAATATAACGTTGAACAGTTCACAGGTATGCTTGTGGACTCTGTTAACATAAATGTTGTTGGAGTTAAAGTTTAAGGCAAATTATCTTTTGCTAATTTTTGCTGATTTTAACTTCTTTTTATATTGTTATTTTAGGAGAATTTAATAATCATGGATAAAAATATTACAGGTGCATTGCTTAGAAAAATGGTAGTTTCAGGTGCAAACTATCTTGAAGAAAATAAAGAATATGTAAACTCATTAAACGTTTTCCCAGTTCCAGATGGAGACACAGGAACAAATATGTCGCTCACAATGAAGTCGGCAGTTAAAGAACTTAATATGTGCACAAATAATGATATGGAAACTATTTGTGACGCAATCTCAAAAGGTGCACTTAAAGGTGCAAGAGGAAATTCAGGTGTTATCTTATCTCAAATCTTAAAGGGTTTAACATCTAGTTTTAACCATCTTAAAGAAATCAAAACAATAGACTTCGCAAACGCTCTTATTGAAGGTGCTAACGTTGCCTATAAAGCCGTTACAAAGCCAAAAGAGGGAACAATTTTAACAGTTATCAGAGCTATGGCTGATGCATCTATCAAAATTGCTAAAAAAGAGAGTGAAGCTCAAGAATTTTTAAAGCAAGTTATTGATATTGGTGAAGAAGCTCTTTCTATGACCCCAGAACTATTGCCAGTTTTAAAGAAAGCCGGTGTTGTTGACGCAGGTGGAAGAGGCTTGCTTATCATATTAAATGGTTTTCTTAAAATTGTATCTGGCGACGAAAGCGAACTTAAACTATTGGCTGAAACAGACAAAATATCTAATAATGCTGGTGCAAACGCAGGCGGATTATACTCAAATCCTGAAGTTGTTGACTATAACAGCCTTGCTGACATCGAATTTGCATATTGCACAGAGTTTTTCATTATAAATATCAATAAAAAGACCACTGTTGCTGACATAGACAAGCTTCGTGAGACTCTTATGAGCCTCGGCGATAGCGTTATTTGCATTGGAGACCTTAATTTAATTAAAGTTCACGTTCACACAAACCAACCAGGTGTTGCACTCACACACGCACTAAAGCTTGGTGAACTCAATGGCGTTAAAATTGAGAATATGCTTGAGCAATTTAGAGCACTCAAGGTTCAAAATGAACCAGAAGAGCTCAAAAAGATTGGTGTTGTATCTGTTTGTGCAGGCAGTGGACTTGCTGAACTATTTAAAGACCTCAATGTTGACTATGTTATTGAGGGCGGTCAAACTATGAACCCTAGTGCAGAAGACATTGCAAAGGCTTGTGATAGTGTTCCAGCAGAAAATGTGTTTGTGCTTCCAAACAACAAAAACATAATTCTTGCTTCAGAACTTGCAAATGACCTTTCTAAACGCAACATTTTTGTGCTTCCAACAACCTCAATTCCTCAAGGAATTTCTGCAGCAATCAGAATTGACCCAGAGCTTTCAATTGATGAAAACAAGACAAATGTTGAAGAAACAATCAAAGGTGTTGTTTCTGGACAAGTTACTTATGCTGTTCGTTCAACTTCAATTGACGGATTTAAGCTTAAGGAAGGTGATATTATAGGTCTTGGCGAGAAAAAAATCGTTACAAAAGGCTCAAATATCAGCAAAGTTACTGAAGACACCATTGAAAAACTTATGAATGATGAAATTTCAACCATTACATTATTCTATGGTGCTGATGTTAATCCTGTTGATGCTGGTGCACTTGTAGACACTCTTAAAGACAAGTATCCAGATCTTGAAATTGATTGTCATGAAGGTGGCCAACCACTTTATTACTATTTAATTTCACTTGAATAATTAAAATTTATCTAAAATAACAAAAAAATTAAAGAAATGGCTAATGTCATTTCTTTTTTTGTTGTGAAAAATACCTGTATTTGCTAAAATATAGCCATGGAACTCATGGAAATTAAGGGAATTGGTGAGGCAAGACAAAAATCTCTCGCTGAAGCGGGAATTTTTTCTGCTGAAGATCTAATTAACTATTTTCCATATAAGTATTACGATTTTTCAAAAACAGAGCCATTTGCTGATGATGGCAGAGTAAAACTAATTAAAGCACAAATAATTGAACCACCAAAAATTGTAAAAACCAAAACAAAATTAACTTTTGTCACTGCCAAAGCAAATGATGAAACAGGGCATACTTTTACTGCAATTTGGTATAACCAAACCTATATAAAAAGTATTTTATTTTTAGGTGGAGAATTTTATCTTTATGGTAAAAACTCACCAAGCAAAAAAAATACATTTGTGGTTTCACTTTGCAGAGAATGCTCAAAATTTTCAGCTGATAACTATCTTCCCGTTTACAAATCGGTGCAGGGAGTTGGACAAAAAGTTATCCATGATACAATAAATAAAATTTTAGAAAGTTCGTGTTTTTCAGGGTTTACACCACCTAATTTATTATTAAAATATAACTTAATGAAATTATCTAACGCCTATAGTGAAATTCATAATCCAAAATCTGAACAAAAACTAAGGATTGCAAGGGAAAGTATTGAAGTTCAAAACTTAATTCCTTTAATTGCTATAAATGAATATAATAAACAGATCTATAAAGTTATAAAAACATTACAATACAACAATACAATTGAACTCAAAGCAGAGTTTGAAAAACTTTTGCCATTTGCACTAACTGAGTCACAAAAAAATGCAATTTTTGAGATAGAAAAGGACCTTAGCTCAAAATTTGCAATGAATAGACTTTTGCAGGGTGATGTTGGATCAGGAAAAACTGTTGTTTCGCTCTTTGGTGCATTTCTTGCGGCAAAAAATGGCTATCAAGCAGCCATTATTGCACCAACTGAAATTCTGGCAAACCAACACTATGAAACTATAAAAAAATTATTTTCTAACTCAAATATCAGTGTTTCAATTTTAACAGGTTCATCTCCTGCATTTCATAGACATAATGTTATAAATGACATATGCTCTGGCAAAACACAAATTGTTGTTGGAACTCATTCAATTTTCAGCAATGATGTTAATTTTAGAAATTTAGCATATATTGTGATAGATGAACAACATCGTTTTGGTGTTGAACAAAGGGCAAAACTCAAGGCAAAGGGCATTACTCCTGACATCTTGGTTATGAGTGCAACTCCAATTCCAAGGTCTCTCAGCCTCGTGATTTACGGCGATTTAGAGCTTTCTACTTTAAACTCTCGCCCTTATGCCACAAATGTTGTCACAAATATTGTATCTGCTCAAAAAGAAGATGCAATGTGGAATTATATAGGTGAAAAAATCATGACTGGCTCAAAAGCTTATGTGGTTTGCCATCGAATTGACGAAGAAAATGAAGATGACCTATTGATAAAATTTTCAGCAAAATCAATGTTTGATATGCTCTATAGTCGATTTGGAAAGGAAACTGTTGGCATAATTCATGGCAAACTTTCAAAAGAATCGCAAAATAAGCTTATCAATAAATTTAAAAATGGTGAAATCAAAATTTTGGTCTCAACAACAATTGTTGAAGTTGGCATGGATATTCCTGATAGCGACATTATGGTTATTGCAACACCTGAGCGATTTGGTCTTGCCACACTTCATCAGCTGAGAGGCAGAATTGGCAGAAATGGAGCACAAGCATATTGTTTTTGTTTGGGCTGCAACCTTACAGAAAAATCTTATGACCGAATAAAATACTTCAAAGATAACACAGATGGCTTCAAAATTGCTGAATATGACCTAAAAACAAGAGGAGCAGGCAGTATTCTTGGAACAAATCAGCATGGGGAAGACAATGGATTATTTAATATGTTCTCATCTGCAGCATATAGCACAGCAAAACAAATTTTAGAGCAAATAAAACCAAACGTTGAACTTTATGCAAAAGTTCTAGAAAAGGGCAATGAACTCAGTAGCACCAAAGTGCTAAGCAAAATAGTGCTAAACTAAAACTAAATAAAAATTCAAAAAAACTTGTATTTTTTTTAAAAAATGCTTGCATTATAGATAAATATTTGGTATATTACTATTGTTCGCGAGAGCAATGGGGGTTTAGCTCAGCTGGGAGAGCATCTGCCTTACAAGCAGAGGGTCATAGGTTCGAGCCCTATAGTCCCCACCAATATTACTCGCACTTGCGGTTGAAAAATTGCATTTGTGAGTAATTTTATTTTTGCGGGAATGGCTCAGTGGTAGAGCGCTGCCTTGCCAAGGCAGATGTCGCGAGTTCGAATCTCGTTTCCCGCTCCATGGTAAAGTCTTCAACTTGAAGACTTTTTATTTTGTTTAAGCATAGTAGCCTAAAATTTTTAATAAAAATAATTATAAAGTTCTTTACAATACTTTAAAAATGTTTATAATAAATAATGTTATTAATATGCTGATGTGGCGAAATAGGCAGACGCAAGGGACTTAAAATCCCTCGGGGCGAAATCTCCGTGTCGGTTCAAGTCCGACCATCAGCACCAAATCGTTTGAAGAAAACTTCAAACTCAATCTGCTGATTGCTCGGCTGGCCGAAATATGTGACGCTCGTGAAAAACACTCGCTATTCCGTCGCGTTGCTCCTTACAAGTCCGACCATCAGCACCAAATTGTTTGAGCAGTTAGTTGCTCTGACGTGGCGACGTAGCCAAGCGGTAAGGCACGAGTCTGCAAAACTCCCATTCATCAGTTCGATTCTGATCGTCGCCTCCATAAATGCAATCACTCATTAAAGAGTGATTTTTATTTTGTTCATTTGACCAAATAATCCAAAAAATGATATAGTTGATATAGGAGAATATTATGAAATTTTTAGATGACTTAAAAGAAGGGACTATCCTTAAAATTGAAAATAAAGAATATGCAGTAATTGCAATGAATTTTTATGTGACTGAAACAAATTCAAAAGACTATTATGCTAAAGTTCTTCTAAGTAACCATCATTGCCTCTGCATTGACCCAAACAATTCCAAAACTCTTGATTTTGGCTATGAACTTAAACCTTTTGCAAAAAAGGAAAAGTTTCCAAAAACTATTAGTTTTAATGGACACAAATACATTTTTGTTGAAAAAGATTATCAAATGGTGTTAAAACACGTGTTAGGCGACCAACTTGCTATGGAGGGGGAGTGCTTGTTCACAAATCATATTAACATAGATGATGAAACTGAAACAATTAGTATGGGCTATATTCCAAGAACCAAGACAAGAGCAGATATGTATCTGAAAAATATTGAATTTAAAAAAATAAAAGTAATTAAATAAAAACAGGGAAGTGTCCCTGTTTTTTATTAAACTTTAATTGATTAAAAATTTTGACTACACTCAAAATGACACTATTTTTATTTGTCATGTTGAGCAGGACACAGTCCGTCGTCGAAACATCTAGTCCTATTTTAATATTCATCACTCTCTGGTCTGCCAGTAAGCTCGCCATCTTCTTTCAGGTTAGGGAAGCCCTGTTGTCTAAGTGCCTCATAGGCTATAATTGCAACAGAGTTTGACAAGTTTAAGCTTCTTGCCTCAGCGTTCATTGGAATACGCACACATCTGTCATAATTATGCTTTAAAATATTTTCAGATAATCCATAGCTTTCTTTTCCAAACACAATAAATGAGCCATCAGGATATTTTACCTCTGCATAGGTTTTTTGAGCCTTTGTTGTTGCATAAAAAAACTCTGCATTAGGGTTTGAATCTAAAATTTCCTGAAAACTATCAACAACTGTGATATCTGAAAGCTTAAAATAATCCATTCCTGCACGCTTAAAGTGCTTATCATCCAAAATAAAGCCCAGTGGCTTAACCATAAAAAGCTTAGAGCCAGTTGCAGCAGAAGTTCGCACTATATTTCCAGCATTTTGTGGAATTTCTGGCTCAACCAAAACAATATTAATCATATATTCTCCTAAAACAAAATAAGTATAATTTTATAAAATAAAAATGTCAATTCTTGTTTATCTTTAATATAAATTTTTCATAGGTATTGAAAACTAGCTTTTGTTGTGATAAAATTAAATATAGAGGGAAAAATAATGAAAAAAAATGCAGCAATAGACATTTTGCTTAACTGGAAAAAATTAACAATGAACCAAAAAATTCAAAGACTTCAAGATTTTGAACATATGATTTCACGAATCCAAGGAAGAAAACCAAGAAAAATTCAAACAGAAGATAAAATGGGTGAATTTAAAAATATGGATTCAGAGCGTGAAGCAAGTGCATATTATAGCAGAAATGATATAAATAATATTTATTTTTTCAAACTAGGTTCAGACCCAGCCATTGAATCTTTAAAACTTTTAGTTCATGAGGGCTTTCATGCCTATATTGATGACTTTGTCAATGGAAGAGTTCCAACCTTAAGATTATACTCAAAACTAGATAAAGAAAGATTTATGATTGAGGAAGAAAATTTGCCAGCTATTGCTAAAAAATTTAAAGATAAACATATGCTTCCTCTATTTGATTCATTTCATATTGAAGAAACTTTAAATTATCTAGAAGATTCTATCTACATTTCAAAATTCATTGTAGATGCCATAGAGAGTCCATATGAAGCCAAAACTCTACTCCCAACTTTTGTACTTAGCCTTGGACTTCATGTTGACAATATTGATAGGGGAAAGAATTTAGAACTTAAATATAAAACAACTTATGAAGATGTTGTGATTGAAGCTTTGAATGAGCCATTTGATGATAAAGTTGACATTAGTAAAATGGGGAAGATTCAGGATGAAATTAACCCAGAGTATCTTGAGTTTTATAACAATATTTCAAAACAGCAAAGTAAAATTATTTCACTTATTGACAATAAATTTATGATGCCAAATGCAAAGGAGAAATTGATTCAAGAAATGGCTGATGAATTACAAAACATTTTTATGAGATATATTGTTGAAAACTTAAAGGCAAAGAAAAAATTCTAACTCAAAAAGCATTTAGAACAATACAAAACAAAAAGAGCAGGTTTCTGCTCTTTTTTATAATCTTATTTTTTAAAATTTTTGGCTACAGATTCAATCTCTTGAAGTTCTAGTCTATATTCTTGTTCCACATTAGGGTATTTTTCTTTGTCTACTTTAGAAATAAACATATCATATGGACGTGCATAAAGTGAACCATCGCCATATAACGCTCTATAAATAACAAGTTTCTCACCGGTTTCTGAATGTGTGGCAATATCAACCACAAGATATAAATCACCTTTAAAATGTTTGTAAACTCTATTTTTCAATACTT
>CATLBG010000050.1 GCA_949878595.1 uncultured Clostridia bacterium | reverse complement strand
TACTAAGGAGAAAATTATGAAACTTGACAAAGCACAGTTAAAAAAAAGAATACTTCCAACAATTTTAATTTCAGCGGTTCTTCCACTAATAGTTTTGCTTAGTGTTCCATTTGAAATTTTTGCAAACAACTATAGTGAATTTTATTTTTCATTTTCAGATTTTTTCTTTAGTGGTATAGGATTTTTCTTTTTATTTACAGCAGTCTTTTTTTCTATATTGTTCTTCCTTCCAAAAAAGGCATATAGAATTGTTAGTTCAATCTTGATTGCTCTCTCATTTTTAATTTTTTTCCAAGGAACATTTTTAAATGGAAAAATGAATTCGCTTGGTGGAGACAATGTTGATGGCTCAACTCTTTATTCAACAGTTGCAGTTGTGTTTGATGCAATTTTCTGGGTAGTGGTTATTGCAGGTTTTATTGTTCTTGCAATCTTAAAAGACAAAAAGGGAATAATATCAATTGGTGCAATTGTCCTTTCATTTATTGTTGTTGGCACTCAAATAATAACTCCAGTCAGCTTAAGTATTTCAAAAAAAGAAATGTTTGTTTCTGCCACAGAAAGAATGAAATTAGAGGATAAAGAAAGTGAGCACTATACTTTGTCAACCAAAAATTTAAACACAGTATCAACTTCTTCAAATATTTACTATTTTGTTATTGATAGGTTTGATGAAAGCTATGCTGAAGAAACATATCAAGCAAGCCCAGAAACATTTGCAAATCTAACAGGTTTCACATGGTATCAAGACAATATTTCAATTTACGGACACACCTATCCATCTGTTGCCAACATGCTCACAAACTATGATTTTCCTACAGGATCATTTAGAAGAGATTATTTAAACAAGGCATATAAAGAAAATAATACCCTAGATGTTTTGCATGAAAATGGATATGATATCAATTTATACACTCAAACATATTATGCTTACACAGATGCATATTATTTGCCATCTTATGTTAGCAATAGAGAAAAACCAATTGATTATAAAATAAAAGATAAAGCAGGCTTATATTTTAGCATAGTATACACAGCACTTTATAGAGGACTACCTCTATTTGCCAAAAATTTATTCCCAATTGATTCTTCAACTAGCAATGGCTATGTAAGTGAAATTACAGAGAGTGGAAACAAAACTTATTCGCTTAACAATGGTGATATAACTTCTCAGTTTGTTAAACAAGTTTATGATACAACTGATAATAAACAATTTAACTTTATTCATGTTGATGGCTGTCATGCAGCATATTATACAGCAGGTTCAAGCGTTAGATATGTAGTTAAAAGCTTTGAAATGGTCAATAAATATATTGATGTTTTAAAAGAGAAAGGATTATATGAAGATTCAACAATCATAATAACTGGTGATCATGGTTGCACTGTTAAATATAACCGTAGTGATATTGCAGAGCCAACATTAACCGCACTATTTTTCAAACCAGCTGGAACAAATTCTGAAGAACTTCAAATTTCAAAAGCACAAACCTCACATTCAAACATTTGGGCAACAATATTAAAATATGCAAAAACAGATGACGGCACAACTATAGATTACACTGCCTATGGCAAAGCACTTGACGATATTACTGAGGGAGAAACTCAAACAAGATATTTTGCTTGGCACACTTGGGGTTGTGCACTTGCTGAGTATTATTATAAAATTGAGGGCGAGGGCAAGAACTTTGCTAACTGGACAAAGTATGATGAAAAACACTATAATAAAGTTTTGATGGATTAACAATTAAAAAAATAATAAAAGCAAATATATATCTATTTTTGAAATTAATTAAAAATTTCATTAATAAGTCTAGCTAATATTTGCTTTTTATTTTGAATTGCTTTATTATATATATAGTTTTTAAACTATATAATATACAGAGGAGGAAAATATGAAGATAGATAAGATGCTAATCAAGAAGAGAATTCTTCCTACCCTTTTAATATCTTCACTTCTTCCACTTGTTATATTTCTCAGCGTTCCTTTTGAAATTTATGCAAACAACTATAGTGAATTTTTATTTTCATTTTCAGACTTTTTCTTTGTAGGCATTGGATTTTTCTTCTTGTTTGTTGCAATAATTTTTTCAATTTTATTATTATTGCCAAAAAGAGCTTATAAAGTTTTTAGTGCACTAATCATAGCTTGTTCATTTTTGTTATTTTTTCAAGGAACATTTTTAAATGGAAAAATGAATTCGCTTGGCGGCGATATGCTTGCGGGGGGGGGATACTCTACCGTGGCGGTTGTATTTGATGCATTATTTTGGGTCGCAATCCTCGCCGTGAGTGTTGTGCTTGCCCTTCTTAAAGACAAAAAGGGGATAATTTCAATTAGTGCAATAATACTTTCATTCATTGTTATTGGCACACAAATCATAACCCCAGTTAGCCTATCAATTTCAAAAAAAGAAATGTTTGTTTCAGCCACAGAAAGAATAAAACAGCAAAATTCAGATAGTGAACACAAAATTCTTTCAACTAAAGGTTTAAACACAGTTTCAACCAATTCAAATATTTATTATTTCGTTATTGATAGATTTGATGAAGCTTTTGCGGAAAAAGCTTTTGAAGCTGATCCAGAAATATATAAAAACTTAACAGGGTTTACATGGTTTCAAGATAATTTATCCATCTATGGTCACACATATCCAGCAATTGCGGATATGCTCACAAATAACGGCTATGATTCAACCATTCTTAGAAATGAATTTTTAAATAACATATATAAAGACAACAACACCTTATCTGTTTTAAATGATAATGGATATGATGTAAAAATATACACTCAATCTTACTATTCTTTTACAGACGCTTACTATTTGCCATCTTATATCAAAAATAGAGAAAGCTCATTAAACAATAAGATAAATGATAAGGTTGGATTATTTTTCAGTGTTGTTAACATGGCATTATATAGAGGGCTTCCATTAGCGGCAAAAAATTTGTTTACTGTAAATTCTTTAACCAGCAACAGCTATGTCAGTGAAAGCACAGTTGATGGAAATGAAGCATATTCAGTTTTATTGAAAGACTTAAATAATCAATTCATAAAAAATAAATATGACGTCACAGAAAACAAACAATTTTCATTCATTCACACTGAGGGTTGCCATGACACCTCTTCAATAGAAGATGAGTATGGTGTACATCTCGTTAAGCAGAACTTTAAAATGATAAATAAGTATATTGAAGTTTTAAAGGATAAAGGGCTTTATGATGATGCAACAATAATTATAACTGGTGATCACGGATTTGGAACCGGCGATGCAAAAGAAATGACCAGGCCAGTTTTGACAGCTCTATTTGTTAAACCTTCTGGAGTTGGGTCAGGAGATCTAAAAATATCAAAGGCACAAACATCGCTTAAAAATATTTGGGCAACAATAATAAAATCTGAGAATATTGAAACAAACTTTGATTATGGAAAATCTGTTTTTGAAATTCCAGAAGATGTTGATCAAGAAAGAACTTATGTTTGGCATACTTACGGATGTAAGTTGATTGAATATACTTATAAAATTATAGGCAATGGAAGAGATTTTAATAACTGGAAAAAAGTAAACGAAACTTCTTACGATAGAGAAATAATGGATTAACGAAGGTAAAAATTATGGACACAATTTTATATTATATATGTATACCACTTGGTTATTTAATGAAAGGCTGTTGGCTTTTAGTTAAAAACTATGGTCTTGCAATAATTTTATTCACACTGGTAACAAAACTAGTTTTACTTCCAATTTCAATTTGGATACAAAAGAATTCAATTTTAATGGTAAAGATTCAGCCAGAAGTAAACTTTATTAAGGCGAATTTAAAGGGAAATATTGATGCCATTGCAGAAGAACAGTCAAAACTGTTTAAAAGAGAAAAATATCACCCAATGATATCAATTATTCCTCTTGTCATTCAACTTGTTTTGCTTCTAGGTGTTGTATATATCATCAACCACCCACTTGGTTATTTGTTTGGTGCATCAGATGATATTGTAACAAAACTTGCAGCATTTATTGGTGCAGACACTGGTGAATCATCATTCCAGCTTCAAATTGTAGAAGCTATTAAAAATGGCACAATTACTGCAGGAACCGCAATTGAAGGAGTTGACGCTGCAACACTAGAGTCGCTAGTTTCAAAGGTTTCAGCATTCAAAATGAACTTCCTTGGTGCAAACCTTTGCACAATTCCAGTAGATGTTTGGGGCTGGTATACATTAGTTCCAATCATGGCAGCACTTTCATCATTTGTTATGTGCATAACTCAAAATCTTTCAAATGTGCTTCAAAAAGAGCAGAGCAAAATCAACCAATATGGCATAATGACACTCAGCGTTGTTTTGTCGCTATATCTTGGCATATTCGTTCCAACAGGAATTGCATATTATTGGATTGCCAGCAACCTCATGAGTATTGCAGTTATGTATGCTTTAAACTTTGCAATAAATCCTAAAAAATATGTTAACTATGAAGAATTAGAGAGAAGTAGAGTTGCTTTGGCAGAATCTAAAGCTTTTGGTGCTCTTGACAAAAAAGACCCACTATACAAAAAGATGAAGGCTCGTGAAAAGGCTGACTACAAAAAGTTTAAACACATTGCAAACAAACACATTGTTATTTATTCAGAGAGAAGTGGTTTTTATAAATATTATAAAGAACTTATTGAAGAAATACTCAAGCGTGCAAATACAACAATTCACTATGTAACAAATGATTATAATGATGTAATTTTTGAAATCGCTGAAAAAGAACCAAAAATTAAACCATATTATATCAGCTTAAAAAAGACCCCACTATTATTCATGTTAATTGAAACTGATATATTTATTATGACCACACCAGACCTTGACAAGTATTATCTAAAGCGTTCATTTATTAAGAAAGATACAGAATATATCTATGTTCCACATGATTCACTCAGTGTTCACATGGGCTTTAAAGAGGGTGCACTTGATGCTTTTGACACAATTTTCTGTTCAGGAAATCATGTTAAAAATGAAGTTAGAGCAACTGAAAAAGTTTATAACCTTAAAGAAAAAACACTTGTTGAGTTTGGTTTTCCACTACTTGACAATTTAGTTGAAAAAGTTAAAGAAGAACAAAAATATAGTGAGAAAAAAACTTGCAAAGAAATATTAATTGCTCCATCTTGGCAAGAAGACAATATTTTAGATTCTTGCATTGATGATATCATTGAAACACTTGGAAAGGAAGACTATCACATCACTGTTCGTCCACACCCAGAATATGTTAAAAGATTTGGCTATAAGATGAATAACATTGTTGATAGATATAAGGATTATGATCCAAAGAAACTCACATTTGAATTAGACTTTTCAAGTAATAAATCAATTTATTCATCAGACTTACTTATAACTGACTGGTCAGGCATTGCTGCAGAATTCTCATTTGCAACTAGCCAACCATCAATATTTGTAAACACAAAAATGAAAGTTTTAAATCCAAATTGGGAAAAGATTGGAATAACTCCAATTGAAATTGACTTAAGAACCAAAGTGGGTGTCGCAGTCAATAAAGAGGATTTAAAAGACTTAAACAAAACAATTAAAAACATGTTTAAGAAGAGAAAAGAGTATAAAAAGCAAATTGATTCATATTTTGAGTCATTCACATTTAATCACGGCTGTGCTGGTGAGAAGGGTGCAAAATATGTGTTAAAATCATTGCTTGAAAAAAAGAAAAATAAAAATTAAAAGAGAGGGATAAAAAATGTTAAATTTATTAAACATCATAATGAATGGCTCAACAATGGGATACATTGATCCAGCCGCAACATCAGTATTATTGTCATCAATCACAGCAATTGTTATTGCTGTTGGTGCATCAGCAATCATCATCTGGAGAAAGATGAAAAAGAAAGTTAGCAAAACTTTGCATATTGATCCAAATAGTGGAAAAGAAGTTGAAGAAGATATTGTTGTAACAGACGAAGAACTTGTTGAAAAACCAGAAGAATCTGCAGCAAAAACAGAAGAAGTTTCTGCAGAAAAAACAGAAGTTCCTGCAGAAGCAAAGGCTCCAGCTGCTAAGAAAACAACTGTAAAATCAAAAGCAACCAAAACTTCAACTACATCAAAAACAACAGCTGCAAAACCAGCAACAAAATCAGCTGCAAGTTCAAAACCAGCAGCTGCAACTAAAACAGCTAGTGCTTCAAAAACAACCAAAACAACTGCTAGCAAAGCAAGCACAACAGCTGCAAAAAAGAAAGCCGAATAATTAAGAAACCTCATAAAATGTATTTATGAGGTTTTTATTTGTTTTTTTTAACAAAATAAAATCACTCCATGCAGAAGTGATTTTTAGTTATTAGAGTTTTGTTTTGCCACAAGATAGTCTGCATAGTCTGTTTCATTTTTAGTAACAATTCGTTTTCCGAGTGGGCTATCAGCTTTAGGATATCTTTTCAAAGCGTTATTGGCATTTTCTATAGATTGCATAATTTCTGGGCTTAAAGACTTATCTTTAACCATTCCCATCAAAATTTTACTTACTTCTATTCTGGCTATATTTTTGTGATTAACACTTGGGTCATCAACAACAATGTTGTCATATGAAACATCAATTTCTTTTGGCAGTTCGCCAATGTGTTTTGCACTAACTTTCCAAGCCTCAAAATAGCAGTTTGCAAGTTTTTCTAAGTCTTCAAATGCTAGTTCACTTTTGTCTTCAAGCAAACTAGTTGCTTTTGCTATAACTTTTTCTTTAATTTTAAGATAAAGTTCATAATCTCTTTTGTTGCTATCATCAATAAATTTTTGCAATTCAGAAATGTTTTGCATAATCTCAGGATTTAGTCCTGACTCATTTGAAAACCCTTTAAAAAGTTCATTTATGGCACGAATTACAATAGACCTGTTTCTTGCTAAAATGTTAGGTTGAAAGGTGAGTTCAGCGGTGGTTGCAACCACGTGAGCTCTGTCTTTGTCTTTTTGGTTATAACCATCTGTGTCAACTGTCAAATATTCATATGGAAGCAAAAGCTCAGGTGCAGCCCATTCTCCCTCTCTAAACATCCATTCAAGGTGCACATCATGAGACATTCCTTCAAAGTTTAAAAATAGCTCTTCATCTTTGGTGTTCAAGGCTCCGTTTTTAGTAGCAGTATTAACCAAACATAGTGCAAACTTTGCAGCTTCAAGGTTTGCCTCTTGCCATTTTTTGGTAAGATTTTCAAATGGCACACGAATAAGGTCAAACTGCACATCATAACTAATTTTGCCATCTTTTATTGTTTCATCAATTTTAAAGAGTGGTTTTCCATCTTCAGCGGTTAAACTTAAATATTTTTCTCTGTCAGACAAAACTCTCTTGGCAAGTTCAGAGTCCTTAACTGGCCTAAAGTGCTGATATTCTTCGCCATTTTCACGAACAAGGTTTTTCTTCCAATCTTCATGCAAACAAACACTATTATTTCTTGCAAGCTCCAAAAGCTTGTCTCCATTTTCTGAGGCAAGCATCTCTTCCATGCCAGCATGGTCTAAAAAATTGAAATAATGAATGAACCCTAATCTTTCCATAATTTTAATCTCAAATATATTATAACAAAAATTGCATGCTAATTCAAT
>CATLBG010000049.1 GCA_949878595.1 uncultured Clostridia bacterium | reverse complement strand
ATGCTTTTTATCAATCTTTTTTATCATTAAAATTAACAAGAGACAAAATTTACATAAATTTTCTAAAATTTTTTGTCATAAAAATGGACTATTTCTTCTAAGTATTATATAATATAGTCAAGGAGATATATATGAACTGGTTAGATCTAGGAATTGTTCTACTAATAGTTATACTTCTAGCTATCAGCATAAAACGAGGATTTATAAATTCTATGCTTTCGCACTTTTCATTTGGAATTAATGCTTTGCTGAGTTTTTTCCTTTGCAAACCAATTCAATGGGTCTTAAACAATGGATTTCATCTAGGAAATGCTATTTCAAGCCATTATTATACTTCACTAGTTTCAAAATCGGGAAATTTCGCCACAAATCTACTTTCTTTTGAAAATAAAGAATCCTTACACGATTTTGTTAGCAGCACAATAAATGAAGGAGAATTTGGCGGATTCACCAAAACAATGTATAAATGGTTTATTAATAAAGACTCCCTTTATGATACACTTCATGAATCTGGCATTTCTTCAAGGAACCTCGCTGATATAATTTCTGATTCATATGCTTCATTTTTTACAATAATTATTGCTTTTGTAACATCTATGTTATTAATTTGGGGATTGGTTCTATTATTTAGGCTAGTCGCCAAAAAGCTTAGACAAGTTGGTTTTATAAAATTTATTGATGGTGCACTTGGAATATTTTATGGTTTATTTAGATGTTTAATTATATTTATTATAATTTGTTCAATTATTAAGCTTTTATCCCCATTAGGATTCATGAATCCAATAACCAATTATATAAATGGTTCATTCTTTGGAAAATTAATATATTCTCAAATAAGCAACTTCATTGATAACTATTTAAGCTTTAGCGATATAGTTCATGCAATATTTAAATAAAACATAAGAGTGTTTCACGTGAAACACTCTTTTTTATTTCAAACTCATAAAAAATAAATCTTGTTTATTATAAATGTTTCACGTGAAACATTTATTTTTGTTTTAGACAATTTAGCCATCTTTAATCAAAAAACATATATACGTATTGATTTTTTATAAAAAATAAAACTATATACTTTGTTTCACGTGAAACAAAAACAAAAACAAGTAGCATAAACTACTTGTTTAAAAGTTCATAAATTCTATCTAAATCTTCTCTAGAATAATAATCTATAACAATCTTTCCTTTAGTATCATCACCTTTAATAGACACTTTTGTTGAAAACAATCTTTTCATTTGAGTTTCAAAAGCTTTAAGTTCAAGGTTTTGAGCAACTACTTTAGATTTACCAGAACCAGGTCTAAGATTGTTTAATGCTTTAATTAAGTTTTCTGTCTCTCTAACATTTAAACCCTTTTCTATTATGCTTAAAGCGATTTCCTTTTGTTTAACAGGATTTTCTATTGCAAGAAGAGCTCTGGCATGGCCTGCTGAAATCTTATTTGATTCAACTAAGCCAACGATTGTTTCCGGCAAGGTTAAAAGCCTTAAGGTATTAGCAACTGCAGGACGACTTTTTCCAATTTTATCAGCAACTTCTTCCTGAGTTAAATTAAATTCGTCTAAAAGGTTTTTAATTGCTCTAGCAGACTCAATAGGGTTCAAATCTTCTCTTTGAAGGTTTTCAATAATTGAAATCTCGCTGATCTCTTGTTTTGAATAATCCTTAATCAAACAAGGAATAGTTTTAAGTCCAGCAATTCTTGCAGCTCTCCATCTTCTTTCTCCAGCGACAATAATAAATCTACCATCTTTTTCATTAACAATTATAGGTTGAACAATTCCATATGTTTTAATTGACTCAGCAAGCTCATTTAATGCTTGTTCATCAAATATTTTACGTGGCTGAGAAAGGTTTCTATCAATTAAACCAATTTCTATTTCCTTAGGTTCATTAATAACAACCGTTTCTGTTTTTACCTCAACATTAGAGTTTGTGTTAGAAGAAACAACTTCGTCTTCTTCATAATCACCAAACAATGAATTTAAACCTCTTTCTATCAAAATATTCCTCAGTCAAAAATTGATAAGCCTTAGAACCAACACAAGTTTTGTCATACAAATAAATAGGTTCACCGTAGCTAGGTGCCTCAGCAAGCCTAACATTTCTTGGAATAGTTGTTTGAAAAACTGAAGTCTTAAAAAAGTTTTCAATCTCAGTAGCAACTTGCTTTCCTAAATTGCTTCGAGAGTCACGCATTGTAAGCACAACACCATCAATAGCGATTTCTGGATTAAGTTTCTTTTTAACGAGCCTTATCGTATTCATAAGCTGGCTTAATCCCTCTAAAGCAAAAAACTCACACTGAATCGGAATAACAACCGCATCAGCCGCCGCAAATGCATTGATCGTAATCAAACTAAGAGATGGTGGACAATCAAAAGTTATAAAATCATAACTATCTTTAATTTTATCCAACATCTTCTTAATAACAAATTCTCTTTGTTGCATATAAACAAGTTCAACCTCAACACCAGACAAATCAATGTTTGCAGGAACTATGCTCATATTTTCTACCTTAGTTTTATAAATTGCTTCATCAATGGTTTTTTGTCCTGACATAACCTGATAAATCGAATTTAGGTTCTTATCTTTAGTAAAACCAAGGTTGCTTGTGGCATTTCCTTGAGGATCAAGGTCTATCATAAGAACCTTTTTTCCCATAAGTGCCATAAAACTAGACATATTAACACAAGTTGTTGTTTTTCCAACTCCACCTTTTTGATTCGCAAAAGCAATTATTCTGCCCATATAGTCCCCTTAAAAGTAAAAATTAACTTTATAACATCATTATAATATAACTTAATGAATTTTGCAAAGAAAAAAACAATAACAATAGCTTCAAATTTTCATAAAATGTAATATGGCTACTTTTTTGCTACTAATTTTGTGTTTAAATATAGACGCTCTCTCTTTTGGAGTAACCTACGGACTAAAAAAAATAAGATTTAATTTCTTTTTTACTCTAAAAATCTGTATTCTTTCTAGCATCTTTTTTGCTATTCCTCTTTTTTTATCTCCACTAGTTTTTAGATATCTTGATAAAAGCATTTGCAATATAATTAATGGCGTCGTCCTGATTTTTTTAAGCTTAATGTATTTCACAAAAAATTCAAATAAAAAAAGTAAAGAGATAACAACTTGCTCCACAAAAAAATTTTTATATGAATGCTTAGCTTTTTCAGTTGATGCAATTTTCACAGCCTTTTTAGCAGGTTTTCCATCAAATTATTATATAATTTTTATTTTATTTTATTTTTTCACTAATTTTCTAGCAATTTATTTTGGAAACTTGCTGGTATATAAATTCAATACATATATTAAAATAAATTTAGATTATTTTGGCGGAATAATATTCCTTGCATTAGGTATATTTAAAATATTTGGAATTTAATTTTTACAATATTTTTTGACTATTTTTTGTTTGACTAAAATCTTGCTTTTAAACTATAATAGGGTTACGATACGGTGACCTTTATGAGTAAAAATAAGAAAAGTAGAGAGTTTTCTAGTGCATCATACCTTGGAAGATATAAGGTATATGCTTTTTTTGCACCCTTTTGCAAAGGTATAGAAACTGTTTGTGAACTTTTTGTTCCATATATAATGGCACTTATTATTGATGTTGGTATCAAGAACAATGATGTAAACTACATAATTTGGTTTGGTGCCCTCATGTTAGCATTAAACCTAGTTGGAATTATTTTTTCTTTATTGGCACAAAAATTTGGGGCAATTGCTCAAACTCGAATAGGAAGAGATATAAGAAATGATATATTTGAACATATAAATGAATTATCTCATGCAGAGTTAGACAAGTTTTCAACCACAACTCTATTAAATAGAACTGTAAATGATGTTAGAAATATTCAAGCAGGCATTGGTTCAATTCTTAGACAAATTACAAGAGCTCCATGTCTTCTTGTTGGTTCACTTGTAATGGCAATCTGTATTAATTTAAAATTAAGTTTAATCTTTATCGTAATTATTCCACTATTAATTTTGGTTATTTGGTGGATAATGAAACAATTAAAAGTTTTGCTTATAAACATAAAAACAAAGTTAGACAAAACAACAAACATTACCCGCGAAAATTTAACTGGAGTCAGGGTTGTTAGGGCTTTCAATAAACAAAACTATGAAACAGAAAAATTTAAATATGCAAACTATGATTTGATTTCAACCCAAATAAAGCATGCTAAATGGAATTCAATATTAGAGCCAGTAATTTCTATTATCGTAAATCTTGCAATTATCGCCCTTTTCTATTTTGGTGGAATAGAAGTCAACATTGGTGAACTTACTCAAGGTAAACTCATTGCCTTTATTGATTATTTCGGAACTATCTCATCATGCATTGTTTCGCTTTCAAATCTAATTACAATTGTTACTCGTATGCATGCATCAAGCGAGCGTATAAATGAACTATTTTTGGTTAAAAATTCTATCAAAGACCCTTCTAATCCAACAAAAATCAACCCAGATGATGAAAACAATGGAAAAGTTGAATTTAAAAATGTAAATTTTTCTTATTCTGAAACCAAAAACATAATAACAAACCTTAGCCTAGTCGCAAATCCGGGCGATATTATTGGTGTTATCGGAGGAACTGGAAGCGGAAAAAGTTCAATAGTAAATTTAATCCCAAGATTCTATGACACTTCCAGTGGCGAAGTATTAATAAATGATGTAAATGTAAAAAAATATAAAGTTGAAGATCTTAGAAATATGATTGGCCTTGTTCCACAAAATCCAACTCTTTTTGAGGGCTCAATCCGTTCAAATATGTGCTGGAGAAAACCAGATGCAACAGATGAAGAGATTGTGAAAGCATTAAAAATTTCTCAAGCTTATGACTTTGTAAAAGAATATCCTGATTTCTTAGAGCACAAAGTCAATCGTGGTGGAAGCAACTTTTCAGGTGGTCAAAGACAAAGACTTACAATCGCAAGAGCTTTAGTTGGCAATCCAAGCATAATCATACTTGATGACGCATCAAGTGCTTTAGACTTTGCAACTGACGCAAAACTAAGAAAGGCCATAAGAACCTATCTTGCTAAATCCACAACTTTTATTGTAACACAAAGAACAAACTCCATAAGAGATGCCAATAAAATTATTGTTATTGATAATGGTAATATAATTGATATTGGTTCACATGATGAGCTTCTTGAAAGATGTCAAATTTATCAAGAAATTCATAATTCTCAAAATAAAAAGGAGGTCAAATAATGAACGATTATAAAAGACTCTCCTCTGGTGAAATGCGTGATGATTTCACCAAAAAGGCAAAACAAAAATATCAAAAAAAAAATAGTGCTTTCAAAATATTAAAAAAAGTTTTCTTCTATGCCAGAGAATATCGCATATTTCTATATATCGCTTTATTCATGGATATAATCAACACAGTTTGCAACATAATGATGCCTATCTTTGTTGGTAAATGTATAAATTGCATTGTTGGAAAGGGAAACGTAGATTTTACTTCTCTATATAAAAATGTAATAATTGTTGCAGCATTTGCAATTGGTGCAGCAATATCATACTTTACTCAAAAGTTTAGCTTATCTCACTATAACTATAAAGGAACATTCAAAATTAGAGATTTATTATTTGAAAAATTCCAAAATGTTCCAATAAGCTATATAGACACAACTTCTCACGGCGACCTTATTTCTAGAATGATTAATGATATTGATATGATGACAGATGGTTTCCTAGAAAGCTTTGCAGTAACTCTTTCAGGTTTAACTTCCATTATAGGAACTCTTATTGCGATGTTAATGTTAAACTTAAAGCTATCAGCAATTATCATATTAATAACACCAATAAGTATATTAATTTCATTAATAATAGTAAAAAAATCAAAAAAATTCGTAAAACAAGAAGTTGCTCTTCAAGGAGACCTTTCTGGATACTTAGAAGAGTATATTGGCGGTGAAAGGGTTGTTAAGGCATTCAACCATGAAGAAAAAAGCATAGAAAACTTCAAGTCTTTAAATGAAAGGTTCAGAGCAACTACTCTAAAATCAGTTTTCTATTCAGTTCTACCTGGCCCAACAACAAGATTTGTCAATGGATTGGTTTATGGAGCTGTCGGCTTGTTTGGTTGTTTGCTTGCCCTGCGTGGAGAAATTGAAATTGGTATAATAACAACTTTCTTATCATATGCAAACAGCTTTGGTGAACCTTTCTCAAATATAAGTGAACAAGTTTCAGATATTCAACAAGCATTTGCTGCTGCAAACAGAGTATTCAATGTGCTTGAGGAAAACAACGAAATTAGCGATGCTAGACTGCCAGACCTTTTAAATTGCACTGGTGAAGTTGAAATTAAGAATGTGAACTTCTCATATGTTCCAAAAACCAATCTCATTCAAAACTTAAACCTTTCAGTAAAACAAGGGCAAAAGGTTGCAATCGTTGGTCCAACAGGCTGTGGAAAGTCCACAATAATAAACCTGCTTATGCGTTTCTATGATGTAAACTCAGGCTACATAACAGTAAGTGACACTCCTGTTAAAGAAATTACTCGTTCAAGTTTAAGAAGTAAATATGGCATGGTATTGCAAGATACTTGGTTATTCAATTCAACAATTCGAGAAAACATAGCATATGGAAACCCAAATGCACCTCTAGAAGATGTTATTGAAGCAGCAAAACTTGCAGGTATTCATGAATATATTGAAAAACTTCCAAAAAAATATGATACAGAAATCATTGAAGGTGGAAGCAATCTTTCACAGGGTGAAAAACAATTAATATGTATTGCCAGGGTAATGTTGTTAAAACCACCTATGCTTATTCTAGATGAGGCAACCAGCAACATAGACACCAGAACTGAACAAAGTGTTCAACGTGCTTTTGATACAATGATGAGTGGAAGAACCAGTTTTATTGTTGCTCATAGACTTTCAACAATTACATCTGCGGACATTATTTTGGTTATGAATAAGGGACAAATAATAGAGCAGGGTTCTCATCAAGAGCTTCTTAAAAAGAAAGGATTCTATTCAAACCTATATAACAGTCAATTTGAAACTTCAAATAATCATTAATAAAAAGACCTTTATTTAGGTCTTTTTATTTTTCTCTTTTAACAATAATACCTTTAGTTGGATTATATCTATTTTCTCTAATTTTTTTAGTTTCAACCAAATTTCCTTTTTCATCATAATAATTTAAATAAGCATTTGAAAAGTAACCTTCTTTTGCATAACTCAATCTTTTTGTTTCACCAATTTGTAAATCTAAAAGACCATATTTTTCATAATTTTCATCTATTATTTCAGCTTCTGCTGGAATAATTTTTATTTTTTCACTAATTCTTGTGATTTTATACTTATTTTTTTTACCATAAATCTTAATTTTGCAAACATCTCCTTCTGATGATGTAGTAAAAATAAGTTTACCATCTGTGTTATTTCTAATAATAAGGTCACTACTTCCACTATTAACCATTGCATCAAAGCTAGGCTCTATATAAGAAACAGGCAAAGAATGATTGTGAACCTCAAGAACTTCAAGCCCAGCAAGCAAACAAGCGTTATAAAGAGTTGTACTTACCTGACAAACACCACCTCCAAATCCATCAACAAAAGTTCCATTAGAAATTATCTTAGCAGCCATATAACCAGCCTTTTCATTTCTAATTCCAGTGGTTTTATTAAAACTCAAAATTTCACCTTCATCCAAAACCAATCCATCAAACTTAGATAGGGCAAGCTTAATATTATTTTTTCTTTCAGCTGAACTTGTAGAAAATTTTGTCAAAAAACAACTTTTCTCTTTAAATTCATCAAAAATATCAACTTCATCATTATAT
>CATLBG010000048.1 GCA_949878595.1 uncultured Clostridia bacterium | reverse complement strand
CTATCATAATATTTTTTCTCCTAAAATTAGTATATCAAATTTATGATAATTTCACAAACAAATTGATTAGCAAAATTTATGATTTTGAAGTTACTCTACTGTTACACTTTTTGCAAGGTTTCGTGGCTGGTCAGGATTTATGCCTTTTAAAAGACTTGTCTTGCATGACAAATATTGAATTGGAGCTATTGATAAGATTGGAAGCAGAAACTCATTTTCTTCACTAAAATATATTACATTTTCTTCATTCTTAAGCCCTTCATCATTGGTCAAAATTGTGACATCTGCACCTCTGGCAGCTGCTTCTTTGACCGAATTTATTGTTTTTATATTAAGCTTTTTTTCACATGCGATTGCAAAAACTCTTGTGCCTTCTTCTATAAGCGCCAAATAACCGTGTTTAAGCTCTCCTGATGGATAACTGGAAGAATTTATGTAGGTTGTTTCTTTAAGTTTTAAAGAAGCCTCCTTGGCGGTTATAAAGTCCAGATCTTTGCCAATAAATATGCATTCATTACAATCCTTGAGAAAGCTGGAGAGTTTATTTAGTTGTTCTTTATCAAATTTTAAAACTTTGTCTGACAGTTTAATTATTTCATCAAAATAATTTATGTTCCTTCGATTTTTTATATTGCCTAAATGTGAAGCTAACATATAAAGAGCTGAGAGCTGACACGTGTATGCCTTGGTTGAAGCAACAGCAACTTCAACCCCAGCTGCTACTGGCAAAACAATATCACCAAGCCTTGCAAGAGAAGAATACATTACATTTGTAAGACATATGCAGGTTGAATTTAACTTTTTGGCTATTTTTAGAGCACCTAGTGTGTCGGCAGTCTCTCCACTTTGGCTGACAAAAATAAATAAGGTTTTATTGTTATCAAGCAAAGGTTCATTATAAATAAATTCACTTGCATATTCTGCAGAGGCATCAATATTAAGAATTTTTTGAAAATATTTTGCTCCAATTTCACTAGCATGATAGGCGGTGCCACAACCAATTAATTTAACTTTGTTAAAAGATTCTAAAAACTCTTTGTTTAATGGTTCAAAAATCTTTTGTGATTTGTAATATGCAACTTGATTTTTTAATGCCTCAGACTCATCAAAAATTTCTTTCATCATGAAAGTTGAATATCCATTTTTGCCATAACTTTTAAAAAGACTATCAAGCCTTGCCTTTCTCTTTTTTATTATATTTAAATTTGAGTTGTAGAAGGTTAATCCATTTTCATTAACCTCAGCAAACTCGTTATCTTCAAAACAATAATAATCAGTCCCAAAATCTTTAAAACAAATTGGATCAGAGGCAATTAAAAAGTCACCTTCTTTATTTTGACTAATAAAGAGAGGGCTCTTTCTCTTTCCTAGGAATATTGTATTTTTTTTGGTTTTGCAAATCGCAGCTAAACCAAAACTTCCACTGACATCATCAAAACTTTTGATAAAGTCTTCAATTGTGTTGATGTTTAATTCTTCTAACCTTTCAGCAATAACAGCTGTATCTGTGTCGCTCTTGGGACTGAATTTTAAGTTCTTTTTTAAAACTTCATAATTTTCTATTATTCCATTATGAACAATTGCCCACTCTTCTGTTTTTGATAAGTGTGGGTGTGAATTCGTTTCTGTCACTTTGCCATGAGTCGCCCATCTTGTGTGAGCTATGGCACAAGTAATTTCTGAATCCTCATTAATGCTTTCTTTTAAATTTATTATTCTACCTACTTTCTTTGAATAATATATTTTTCCTTCACTAAGTTCTGCATAACCTGCCGAATCATAACCTCTATATTCAAGCAAATTTAGCTTATCTATTAAAAAGGTCGTTTTTCTTTTTTTTCCTAAAAACCCAACTATTCCACACATTGATTCTCTTCTAAATCTATTTGCCTTATGCATTCGGCAAGCTCTTTTGCTACTTTATTTGAAACCTCCTCTTTTGAGGATTCAACCATTATTCTTATGTATGGCTCTGTGCCAGAGATTCTTATCATTATTCTGCCATCACCAATATTTTTTTCACATTCACTGGTGATGTTTGAAAGTTTTTCACAATTAATAACCCTAAGCTTATCTTTGACTAATACATTGATGTTAGTTTGAACACTTAGCTCTGCATCAGCTAGTTCTGACAATTTTTTATTTTCATTAACAATAATTGAAGAAAGAAAAAGTGCATTAAGTATGCCATCGCCCGTGGTGAGAAGATCTCTAACAATAACATGTCCTGACTGCTCACCACCAATTAAAAGATCTTTTTCTGAAAGCATGCTGCTGACATATTTATCACCAATATCAGTTCTAATTAAATTTATTCCTTTGGCCTTTAAAGCCTTTTCAATGCCCATGTTAGTATGTCTTGTTCCAACAACATATGGTGAAACTAATTTTCCATGTTTTTTATAAAAGCATGAAAAAATATATACAATCATATCACCTGTAATTATTCTTCCATTTTCATCTATTGCAATAAGTCTGTCACTATCTCCATCAAAAGCAAAACCAAAATCAGCATGAATATTTTTGACTGTAGCTTGAAGTTTTTCTAAGTGAAGAGCTCCACAGTTTCGATTTATATTTACACCACTAGGAGAACCTCCAAGGACTGTTAATTTTGCACCTTTATTTTTAAATATCTTTTTTGCAATTTTGTAGCTCGCTCCATTTGAACAATCTATAACAACCCTTTTTTCTTTAAGTGAGAAATCAAAAAGACCTTCTAAGAATTCTTCATAAATTTTTGTTAACTTTGGATTGAAAATATATTGTCCAACTTGATCATAAGAAACTGTTAACTGCTTTAAAAACTTTTTTTCAAGTCTCTCTTCCCAGCAGTCACCTATCTTTTTTCCAAACTTATCAAAAATTTTTATACCATTAAATTCTGCTGGATTATGTGAAGCACTAATAACTACACCAAAATCATACCCAAGCTTTTTTGTGAGGTAAGATATACCTGCAGTTGGACATATCCCAATATCAGTTATATTTGAACCAGCATTCATTGCACCACAAGCAAAAGCCAGCGTTACTAATCCACCTGAACACCTTGTATCTCTGCCAACTAGAATTTTTGCACCAAAAATTTCGCTACCAAGAGCATTTCCACAATTATATATAATAGAAAAAGACAAATCATCATTAAACTTGCCTCTTATTCCGTCTGTTCCAAAAAAAACTCCCATAATTCTCCTTTTGTGTTATCTTATGAGAATTTTGGAAGTTTGGTGTTTTTATGTTTTTCTTATTTCTTTAGAATTCTAAATTAATTAATCTTTATACTAACTATACTTTCAATCCTTATATTTTGACCATTAACTTGGATTATTCCATCATTTCTCTTTAACTTTGCACTGCCAGAGACTATATGGTTATAGCCATTATCATAATATGTTAGTGAGATTTCACTATCGTTTCTTATTTCACTAAGCGTGTCTGAAATGCGTTTAGATTCTTCTTCTGAAAACTCTACTTGGGCTTTTCTCTCATGTTCTATTTCTTTTTCTCTTAAAGCTTGTTTTAAACCTTTAAGTGCATCAAATGGCATGAATTGTTTTGCCCTATCACTTCTTGACATTTTAACTCTCTCCACTGCTATGCCCTCCTATCATTTTATTTCTCTCTATTTGGGTTGCATCTTTTTCTAAATCTATTCCTTTGAGAACCGCATTTTTGCCAAACTTTTTTTGAATGTCAATTACACTTTTAACAAGTCTTTTTTCTTTTTTTACTTTGCCTAAGTCTGTAAAAAAATCATATTGTTCACTTGATTCATTTTGAAGGTTTAAAAACTCGAATCCTATTCGTCTTATCATCTTTCTCTTATCTGCAAGTTTGTCGAAAAGAGCTTCTGCCGTACCCACAATTATTTTATATAGATTTGTTGTAGCATTAAGCCTAGCCGTGCCTTTGCTTGATTTTGTTTCTTTGTCACCATAGCCAATATAAATATAAACAGAACTTGTTACATAGTGATATTTTGCAAGCTCATAGCAACCAGTTTGAATCATTTCACTGAGAACCAATCTTGCACTTTGATAGTCATAATTGTATGGCAAAATTTGTGAATGACCAATTGATTTAGATTTTTGCTTATAGTTTTTTATATCTGAAATTAAACAACTTTCTCTTCCCCAGGCATGGTCAATTAAAAGCTCTGCATTGATACCAAAAGTGCTATAGATAGATTCTTCATCTGCATGAGCCAAATCAAACATGCTATGTATGCCAAGCTTTTGAAGTCTGTTTGCCGTTCCAGTTGATATCTGCCAAAAATCTGTTATTGGAGTATGATGCCATAGGGTTTCCTTATATTTTGCCTCCGTTAACCAGCCAATATGATCTGGGGTTCTTTTTGCAGTTATGTCAAGTGCAATCTTTGCAAGATACATGTTTGTTCCGATGCCTGCAGATGATGGAATATGAAGTTTTTCATCAATCTCATTCATGAGTTTTATTGCAAAATCTTTTGCTTTGATTTTATAGAGTTTCAAATAATCTGTTGCATCAATAAAACACTCGTCAATTGAGTATACATGAATATCTCTTTTGTCTATATATTTTAGATATATTCCATATATTTCCGCGGCATAATCTATATACTTTTTCATTTGTGGTTTGGCAATTATATATTCCATATGCTTTGGAATTTCATAGAGTCTGCACCTGTTTGGCACTCCCTCAGCCTTCATTTTTGGTGAAACAGCAAGACATATGCCACCTTCCCCTCTTGCTGGGTCTGCAACTACTAAATTAGTTTTAAATGGATCTAACCCTCTTTCACTACATTCGACTGATGCAAAAAAAGACTTCATGTCTATAACAAAATAAACCCTCTTTTCTTCTTGTTGGGGTTTATCTATCATATCTAAATTTTCACTCAATCTATTTCTTTCCATAAGTCACTATTAACTCATTAACAAATTTATTATTTCACTTATTTATTTTATTATAAGATTTTAGCTTTGTAAAGTTTTTGAATAAAAAAACGCCCACCTTTAATAGGTGGGCTAAAGGGAGTGTGTTACCATAGTTCAGCCTTTAGCACCTTGCACAAACTAAGCAGGTTGCTGCACAATCAACGGGGCTGTCCCTCATGTGCTCTTTATGGTTACAATTATATTACCACAAACTTTCAGAAAATTTCAAGTGTTTTTTGTAAAATAATTTTTTAATGGTTAAATTTTTAAAATTCAAAACTCTCAACTAGTTTGTCTTTTAGGTCATAAACTTTAAGACCATTTTCATCTAAAATTGAATAGCATTTAACTGTTCCATCCTTAGGAATTCCAATGCTTCCAACGTTGATATATGTTATATTTTCAACTATATTTTTGCATATTTTATGAAAATGACCATACAAAACTACCGTGTTTTCGCTTACTTTTGCAGGTTTTTCTGGACTAACATGTTGACCATGTGTAAGAAATATTGACTTTTTTCCAACTTCAACTATTGCACTATCATTAAGCATAAAATTTAAAACCATCTGATCCACTTCTGAATCACAATTGCCTTTTACCGCAATAATTTTTTCTGAAATTTTGTTTAAATTTTCTGCAACTTTCATTGGATTATAATCCTCTGGAAGCGGATTTCTTGGTCCATGATAAAGGATATCGCCAAGCAGAATCACCTTATCTGCCATCTTCTTCTCTATTTTTTCCGCAATTGTTAAAGCACCCTCTAGCGAGCCATGAATGTCACTTGCTACTAAATATTTCATAATTTCTCCTTATGTTAAACATTATACCACAAAGTATATTTTTATTAAACTAAAATATTTAATTTTGTTTAAGCTTTCTCACAAAAAAACTTGAGGAGTCATAAGATAGACTATGGTTTTAGTTATAATGGCTGCTGGTATGGGCAGCAGGTTTGGTGGACTTAAGCAAATTCAGCCAATGGACAATCAAGGTAATTTTTTGATTGATTATTCTATTTTTGATGCAATCAAAACTGGATTTGATGAGGTTGTTTTTGTTATTCGAAAAAAAAATCTTGAACTTTTTAAAGAAACTATTGGGAAAAGAATTGAAAATAAAATTAAAACATCTTATGTTTTTCAAGAAAACGATGAGATTGCAGACAAATTTCCAAAATTTTACGGCAGAGAAAAACCTCTTGGAACTGGACAGATAATTAGCCTTATAAAAAACAAAGTAAATAATTCATTTGCAGTTATCAATGCTGATGATTTTTATGGAAGAGAATCTTTTGTTATTTTGGCTGAATTTTTGAAAGATAAAAAGAATGAAAATATCTTTTCAATGGTTTTATTTGATGTTGTTAGCACACTTTCCTCAATGGGTGATGTTAAAAGAGGTGTGTGTAATATAAATAATGGATTTTTGAAGTCTATTTTAGAATGTAAAATAAGTAGGTCTGGTGACAAGCTATTTGGAATCTCTCTTGAAACTGGAAAAAAATTTGAGCTAAATAGAGACACTAAAGTATCTATGAATATGTTTGGATTTCAACCTAAAATTTTTGATCTTGCAGAAAGAGATTTTGATAGGTTTTTGAATGACTCAAGCATAGATCCTCTAAATTCAGAATTCTTTTTGCCAAATATTGTTTCCAATGGCGTTAGAATGAATGATTGCAGAGTTAAGGCACTTGAAACAAAGTCAAAATGGTTGGGACTCACCTATCCTGGAGACCTAGAATTTGCTAAAAACGAAATTAAAAACCTTAAAAGTCTTGGCGAATATCCTGAAGAACTTTGGAAATAGAAAAATTTTTCTATTTCTTTTTATTTTACAATTATTTTTAAATAATATATTATTTTGATATGGAAAGAAATGAAGAGAATTTTACATTTAGTGGACTAAACAGAGATAGACTTAAATTTTTAAAGAAAAATAGCCAAAATGACCATGGTGTTATTATTGGTAATAATAAGGTTTTGATATCTTGCCCACATAGTGTGCCTCAAGTTAGGCTTGGAAAATTTAAGGTTAAAGAAACTGGGAGTTTTTGTTTGGCGTTGGCACTTCAATCACTCACAAATTCTCATTTGATCGCAAAAACAAAAAACAATGGTGACGATGCAAATTTTGATCAAGTTTCTGATTATAAAGATGAAATTGATAAAATTATTCATGATAATAACATTAAATATGTTTTAGATTTTCATGGACTTGCTGCATTTAGAACTTGTGATGTTAATCTAGGGGTTAATTTTGGTAAAAATATTGATGTTTGCCCTGAAGCTTTTGACAGTCTTGTTAATGCATTACAAAAAAATAAGTTTATTGTTTCTGTTGACCAACCTTTTGCAGGTGGTGGAAATACGATTGCGGGGTCAGTAAAAACTAAACACCCTAAGCTTTTTAGTATGCAAATTGAAATTAACTCTAGAATAACTAATTTTGCTCAAAACTTTGATAAAATGAAAATATTGATAAAAATATTTAAGGAATGGACTAACGGACTAAATTAAAATTATGAAACAAAGAAATAAAAAGATTGGAATGTTTATTGGAAAGTTTTTGCCACCACACATTGGACACATAAATAAGATTATTGAATGTGCAAGTGTTTGTGACAAATTTTATGTGATTGTTGCTGACAGCTTTGCTCGTTCAAAAACCCTTTGCAGTGAAGCTGGCTTTACTTTTATTTCGCCGAGAGAAAGATTTGAATGGCTTAAAAAAATTTTTAAAAATAACCAAAAAATTAAAGTTAAATTTTTGAAAGAAGGTATGCTTGAAGCTTATCCTAAACGACTTAATGACTGGAAGAAAAAACTTTTAAATGTAACAAATCACCGAGCAAATATTTGGTTTGTTGATGAAAAGTTTTTGGAGATAAGCAAAACAACTTTTCCTGAATTGAGTTTTATTGGTTTTGACAGAACAAAAATAAGTATATCTGCCAGCGAGATTAGGAAAGACTCAAAAAAATATGTTAAATTTTTAATTGATGGGGCAAATAAATATATTAA
>CATLBG010000047.1 GCA_949878595.1 uncultured Clostridia bacterium | reverse complement strand
ATTATATCAAATAAACTTCCACAAACACAACCAAAATCTAACACAAAATTTGAAAATCAAATTTATTTGAAGAAGCATCAACTCTTATTGCAGTGTTTGCTCCAAGATTTCTAGCAATAATCATTTCAGCAAGTGGATCGCTAATTTCTTTATCAATAACCTTTCTAAGCCATCTTGCACCATATTCTTCACTATAACCTTTGTCACAAACCAAGAGTTTAGCACTATCAGAAATTTCAAGTCTAATATTTTTCTTAGCAAGTCTATTAATTACCTTGTTAATCATAAGATTTGTAATTTTTAAAACATCTGCTTTTGCAAGACTATTAAATATTACAACTGAATCAATTCTGTTAATAAGCTCTGGCTTAAAACTCTCTTTTAGTTTTTCCATCAAAAAGTCTTCTGCACTAACCTTTGGTTCAGAAGGATTTTCTCTTTCAAACTTTCTTCTACGAATAAGATCTTGCACACCATTGTTGCTAGTGAGAATTATAACCGTGTTTTTAAAGTTTATAAGTTTTCCACTAGAATCTGTAAGTCTTCCATCATCAAGAATTTGGAGCAATATATTAAATATATCAGGGTGAGCTTTTTCAATTTCATCAAAAAGAACTAATGAATATGGATTTTTGCGAACTGCTTCAGTAAGCTCCCCTCCATCATCATGTCCAACATAACCAGGAGGTGCACCTATCAAGCGAGAAACTGCATGAGATTCTTTAAATTCACTCATATCAAATCTAACAATCGAATTCTCGCCATCAAAGAGAACCTCACCCATTGCTTTTGCGAGTTCAGTTTTTCCAACACCGGTTGAACCAAGAAAGAAGAATGAACCAATTGGTCTGTTTGGGTCACCAATTCCAGCTCTTGATCTTCTAATGGCCTTTGCCACTTCACTAACAGCACCACTTTGTCCAATAACTTTTTCACTCAATAGATTTTCAAGATTAAGAAGTTTTTCTCTTTCAGATGAAGACAATCGTTTTACCGGAATATTTGTCCAAGAAGATACAATTTCTCTAATATCCTCTTCACAAACCTCACCAAACGCTCTTCCTGTTGATTGAAATTCTGAAGCTCGAATTTTTTCAATTTGAGTTTGAAGTTCAGTTATCATTTTTTTACATCTATCAGCTTCCAAAAAGTTTTCATTCTTCCAACTAAGTTCTTTCTGCATTTCTAAATTTTTAATTTTAAGATTTAGAGACTTAACCTCTTCTGGAATTGATGAAGCATTAACTTTTATTTTGCTGCATGCCTCATCAATAAGATCAATTGCCTTATCTGGCAAAAATCTATTTGTGATATATCTAACAGAAAGTCTAACAGCTGCCTCAATTGCCTCATCAGAAATCTTAACTTTGTGGAAATTTTCATAAGACTCTCTTATGCCTTTCAAAATTAAAATTGCATCTTCTTCACTAGGTTCGTCAACTTTAACTGATTGAAATCTACGCTCAAGTGCAGGATCCTTTTCAATATATTCTCTATACTCAGAAAGTGTTGTTGCACCAACAATTCTAAGTTCACCTCGTGCAAGATATGGTTTTAAAATATCAACAGGAGAGATATCCCCTTCACCTGACCCAGCCTGAACAAGCATATGTATTTCATCAATAAAAATAATAATATCCGGATTGTTTGCTAGCTCACCAATTATCTCTTTAAGACGTTGCTCTAAACTTCCCCTAAATTTTGTTCCTGACACAAGTGAAGCAAGGTCAAGTGAAAAAATAACTTTTCCTGCTAAAATATCAGGCACTTCACCAAGCTCTATTTTTTGAGCCAATCCTTCAATAACAGAAGTTTTTCCAACACCAGGTTCACCAAGAAGGACTGGATTATTTTTTGTTTTGCGACACAAAATTTCAATAACTCTAGCAGTCTCTTCATCTCTACCAATAATTTTTTGAAAACCTTTATCACTTACTTTTTTAGATAAATTTTCGCCATATGCTGAAAGTTTTTCAGGAATAACAACTGAACCAGAAGAAAGTTTTTTTTCTCCATTTGATTTTGATTTTTCATCTAAAATTCCTATAAGGCTTGCAAGCTTTCCCTCAAGCATATTTAAATTAATTTTAAATATTTCACTCAAAAATTTTGTTGCTCTTAATTCCCTATTGTTTATCAAAAAATATAAAATTTCTTCAATTTCAACAGGATTTTTATTATTTTTATCACAAAATTCAGATGATTTTGCGAAAATTGCAGAAACAGACTTGGCATAACCAATCTCTGTTGGTGCAGTTCCACCAGCAGTTTTTGAATATTTTAAAATCACATTTTTCAGAACTGTTTTATTAACACCCACTTCCTTTAAAAGTCTAACTGCTCTATTATCTTCAACAATAAGCAAACCATACAAAAGGTGTTCAGTCTCAATTTTTGACGAACCTACACTTCTTGCAAAATTTATTGAATTATCTATTGCTAATTTAACCGAACTTGAAATTTGCATAATTTCTCCTATTTTATTCTTTTTGATTTTAATACATTAGTCAAAAATTTTGCTCTAAATTTATCTAGCTCGCTATCTGCAACTTTTGAGTCTGAAATTTGAGTTAATGAATAAGGCAAAATATTTGTCATAAGCTCATCAATAACACCAAGATCCTTGAATCTTATAAGATCAAGAGCAATACCCATTTTAAGTTCTCCCAAAAGTTTAGATGCTTCATCAACTTTTATTTTGTGAGCATTTGTAAGAAGTCCCCATGCTCTATAAACTTTATCTTTAACATCATCAACATATTTTATTGACAAAAGTTCAGTTCTTGCCTTCACCTCAATCTCTGCAACTTGAATTGCAATTTCTGAAAGCTTAACAATATATTCGTTTTCTTTTTTTCCAATTGTTGAAGAGTTAGACAAAACATAAGTATAAGCTTCATAGTCAAGTTCATCGTTAATTTTATTAACGTCAAAACCCTGCGAAATTATTGTTGAAATAATATCTTGAATTTTTCCACTTAGCGTTAAAGCTGGCAAAAATAATGTTATACTACATTTGAGCCCAGTTCCAACCATGCTAAGTGAAGATGTCATAAAACCAAGAGAGTCATCGTAAGCAATATCAAGTTTAGAAAGAATTTGATTATCAAGTTCAGATAGTTTATCATATGCCTTAATTAGATTTAAACCACTCATAGCAAATTGTTCATGAATGTGATCCATTTCATTAATCATTATAGACAAATCTTCACTCTTATTTAAAACAACTGCTCCATATCCACAAGCATCTAAAAGTTTAGATGAAATAAGCTTCTTTTCTCGCATAATATTAACATCAAGCTCTGGTAAAGATTTTATTTTGTAGAGCTTAAAACTCGAATCAAGAGGCAAAATATTATCTGCAACTTTGTTTAGCACTTTAATTCCCTCATCACCCTCAAGCATTGAAGGAAATTTAAATCCAACAAGATTTCTAAAAAGATGAGCTGTGCTTGAAACAATAATTGAGCTATAATCTTTCATTTGCAAGCTCCCCCTTTATTTTTTCAATTTGATTTTTAAGAGTTTCTGCCATAATAAAGTTTTCTTCTCTAATTGCTTCTTCTTTTTGTTTTTCAAGTTCAGCAAGTTTTTCTTTTAATTTAAACTTAGAAAAATGTTTAACAGGAACTTTTCCAACATTATTTATTGTTCCTTTACGTTTTAGAAGAATAGTCTTAATTTCATTTTCAAATGTTTTATAGCAAACTGCACAACCAACAATTTCAGATTTAATAACATCAGCAAGAGTCATGCCACATTTTGGGCATGTTCTATCTTGAACAAAACCAGAACCCCTTAAACTATCATCAAAAATGAATCTTGCATTTTCATCAAAATTATACATTTTATTCCTCCAAAAATTAAACAACCATTAGCTTTAATAATATGTTTTTAAAAGCCTTAGCTCTAACTTTATCTTTTATAGTAAATGGCATAGAAAGTGAGTCATCTGATAATCCAGCCAAAATGATATTTTTTTCATTGGCAGATACAATCTTTTCTGTTTCTAGTTTATCTAAAATTTGTTCCATTCGTCTAAATGCAAGCTCATCTCCCACACTATCAGACACAAGAGAACTTAAATATTCATTAGAATCTGAAGTTTTGATTTTGCTAATTTTAATAAAGCCACTGCCACCTCGTCTGCTCTCTTTTAAATACCCTTTGTCTACAGTGAACCTAGTATCTAAAACATAATTTATCTGACTTGGTGCACAAGAAAAATATTCAGCAAGTTGATTTCTTGAAATGTCAACACTCTCTTCTGCCCCCATTGTCTGAATAATAAATTTCTCAATAATATCTGAAATATTTGCCATAAATCTTAATCCTCAAAATAAAAATTTCTTTAAAAGTCAAAGATAGTCAAAATATATAATTTAATAATACAAATTCTATATTTTTATGTCAAATAAAAATGATATAAAACAAAATAAAAAAGGAGCAATTTGCTCCTTAAAATTTAAGCGACTAAGCCTTAACAAAAATTATACCTATTGTTCCAGGACCAGCATGTGCACCAACAACAGGTCCAACAGCAATTCTTCTAACATTAACTTTTTTACCTGAGTTTTTTATTCTTTCAGCCAGTTCATCGCCAACCTCTTTATTATCTGCATCAATAATAAAAAGTTCATACTTGTTGCTATCTAAATATTCTGCTTCAAACTTTGAATATAAGTAATCAAGAGCCTTTTTTGTTCCCTTAACAGTTGTAAGTTTTTCAAGCTTACCTTCTTTTGTTACAGTTAAGATTGGTTTAATATTAAGCATTGTTCCCATAACAGCAGAAACAGAAGAAATTCTTCCACCTCTCTTTAAATATGCCAAACTGTCAACATAAAAATAAACTGCAACTTTATTTTTGAAACTCTCTAAAAACTTAACAACTTCCTCATCACTCGCACCACTATTGTGAAGTTTGCAGGCCTCAATTGCAATTAAACCTCCGCCAAGAGAAATATTTTTTGTATCAAAAACAGTAATTTTTCTCTTTGGATATTTTTCCATTAAAATGTTAATTGCTGTCTGCATATAGTTAAATGTTCCAGAAAGTTCACTACTAAAGTGAACATACAAAACATCTTCTCCACTTGCAAGAACTGGCTCAAAATAATTTAAGTAATCTTGAGAATTTAATGCAGAAGTTGTAACAATCTCTCCTGCTCTCATTTCATTATAAAAAGCTTTAATGTCAGTATTTTTACCAAAATCATATACATGTTCTTGACCTTTTAAAGTATAAGGCATTCCTATAACTTTCATGCCAAGTTTTTCGGCATCAGTCCAATCCATCTCACAATCAGTATCTGTAAAAAATACGCTCATAAGTTTCTCCTTAAATATTAAAATTAATGGTTATATTATAACAAACAAAATTCATTATTCAAAAAAATTTATTAAATTTTTATTAATTTTTGTGCAACTTTATAATTATTTTTTTTCATTAAAAATCTGGTTTTATTTAACAATGTTTCTATAAAAAAACGCAAAATAAACTTAATTTTTAGTAAAAAACATACAAAAATCAATCATTTGTGTGCATATTTAAAATTCTTTGATGTTTTTATTTGATTTTTTCTTTTTAACACCAACAACCTTTCCTTCAACTATAAGGTGTTCATATTTTTCTAATCTTTCTTTTTCTTCATTCTCTAAGCTATAAATAATTTCAACTGCAGATTTAATATTTGTATTAATCTTTTCTTGTCTAAGATCAACTACTGCCCTGTTAATTTCTTCACCATCTTTCTTCTTATTAGAAATCTTTTCAATAGCAAGAGCAATTTGTTCATATTCATCAAGAAGAGCTTTTAGCTCATTAATCTGCAAAATATAACTTTTGATTCTAAGTTTCAAAATTTCATCAGTGTTAGAGTCTTGAATTTTATTTGGCATCTTTTTTATTGCACTACAAAGTTTCTTTTCAACAGACTTAAAATTTTTAATTAATTCCTCTTCCTTAACTTCTTCCATAATATCTCCTTAACCTAAAAGTTTTTCCTTAAAATAGTGCAAACTAGGAACATCTTTTTTATTAACATTTCCTAGCACACTAATGAAGATTTTATTGTCTTTATTAAATATCTCTTTTGCAATTTTACTTACGCCATCACTGCAAACTTCATTTTTAAATTTTTTCTTTTGCCTATCTGTTAATTTAAAAATTTTACCAAAGCTCAAGTAGTCCATCAAATTAAGCCTAGCATCAGTGCTCATTTTTTGAGGCATTTTTTCATCTGCAAAATAATCAAAGTTTTTCTTATAAGAATCAATATATTCTTGCTTGATTCCCTCCTCTAAAATGCCATTAATCACTTCTCCAATTTCATCAACAATATCTTTAATTTTTTCACTAGATGTTTCAAAACAGAGACAAAATAACGAATCTTCATAAAAGCATGAAAACTCTGCATCAAATCTATAAATTAAACCTTTGTTTCTAAGATTTGAAAAAAGTTCACCATATGCTCCAGAAAAATATTTTGCCAAAAATGAATAATTGAAATTTTTACCAAACAACACAAGTTCATTTCCAACAACCCTAAACGAAATAATCATAGAAATTTTTTCTTGAGCGGTTTTATAAATTTTTACTGAGGATTCTTTATCAATCTTGGCTGTTTTGTAATATGATTCAGGCTTAATATAATCCTCACTATATGGAATAAATTTTACAAAATGTTCATTAACCAACTTCTTTATTTTGAAAAGCGGCAATGAAGAAGTTACTGAACAAACAAAGTTATTTCCAACAAAATGTTTGTTTTTAAAATTTTGAAGATCTGAAAACTTTATTTTATTTATATTAGATACAGTCTTTCCAACAATGTCTGACGAATCATGAAAATTTGATATTGCTTGATTGAAATTTTTTACAACAATATCTCTAGATTCCCTGTCTAAACACATTGTAAGTTCCTCTTCTATAACACCCTTTTCAGTTGATAAGAATTCATCATCTATAACAGAATTTAACAACACATCAGATGCAAACTTCATTGCATCATTAATAATTTTATTTGATCTAAAAAATTTAACTACTAAAAAATCCATACTAGTAGAAGCATTAAGATATGCTATTTTTATCCTATCTGCTTCAACCTGTTTATTTGTTCTGTTCTTTGTTTTTTTGAATAATGTATGCTCTAAAAAATGTGCCGTTCCAGGCTTCTTTTCAGCCACTGCACCAACAGAAAAACCCACTTCAACTGCTGAAGCATTGTTTAACTTGGAGTGGCAATAAATAAGAGTTCCACCATTGTTTAATTTAATAATTTTATCTTTCATACTTTTTTTGCATAAATTATAAGTCTGCCTTTGCAATCAAATAATTTAATCTTTCCTTACCAGCACTTTTAATAATCTCTAGCCTATTTAGCATAGCCTTAAGCTTTCTTAAATATTCTTTTATTGCCTCAAATTCTTCAAGAATTTGAGTTTCATTTGGATTTATTCCAAAATTTGCAAGCTTGAAATATTCATGAGTAAAATAATTTCTTTTTTCAAGAAGTGTGCGAAGCTCTGATATTTCATCAAATTTTAAACTTCTAGACTCTTGAACAATATATATTCTTTCGCCAAAGGTCATCGTGTCCATTTTATTTTTTAAGTATGCAGCGTCGCTAACAGCCTGACTATAATCTTCTGCTGTCATCTTTGAATGCCTAGAAAACTCTTTAATAATTTCACTCTGCTCACAAATATCGCAAATATCAAGCTCAATATTCTGCGTAACTTCCATAATTTTGCCAATGGCACAGTATATTCTATTCATAAATTCACCTAAATTTATTTTAACTGCAACACACTATCAAAGTCAAGTTAAAGCAGCATAAGAAAATAAATACAAATAAAAAAATATTGAAGCATTTATACCTCAATATTTTTTATTGCTTTATTAATTTCTAACAAAGTTTCATTAATAATAATTTGTCTCTCTTTATTTATATCAATAAATGGCAAATCAAATTCATAGCACTGATTTTGAATATTTTTACTTTGCTTCTTAATTTCCCTTACTTCTCTTAAATTAATTTTTTCTTGTTTATCTTTCAAAAGTTTAAGCAATAAATTTTCATCTATGCTCACAAATCCAAAATAAAAAGCAATAATATTTTTAAGCTCACTACACATTTTAGGAGATAATGAATAGCATAAATCTAAAACAAAATTGTCATTCTTATTTATAAAATTAAAAATCTCATTTTCATTTATA
>CATLBG010000046.1 GCA_949878595.1 uncultured Clostridia bacterium | reverse complement strand
TTGTTAAAAAAATTAAAACAATAACTGGAAAAGATATTAAATTTTATCAAGATAATGTTTGTGATGAAAATGCAATGGATAGAATTTTTAAAGAAAATCCAGATATTTTTGCAGCTATTCACTTTGCTGGATTTAAAGCAGTTGGTGAGTCTTGTAGAGAGCCTCTTAAATATTATCAAAACAATATTGGTTCAACAGTAACATTGCTTGGTGCAATGAAAAAATATGGCTGTAAAAATATTGTTTTTAGTTCTTCTGCATGTGTTTATGCACCATCTGAAGTTAATCCGATTGAGGAAACTTTTCCTCTTAAACCATCTAATCCTTATGGTCAAACAAAACTTATTAATGAACAGCTTTTGCAGGATTATCAAGCATCAAATCCTGAAAGCAATGTTACACTATTGAGATATTTTAATCCTATTGGTGCACATGAAAGTGGGCTTATTGGTGAAGACCCAAATGGTATTCCAAACAATCTTATGCCATACATATGCAAAGTGGCAGTGGGTGAGCTTGAATATCTTAATGTTTTTGGAAATGATTATGACACTAAAGATGGTACAGGTGTTAGAGATTATATTCATGTTGTTGACCTTGCAGTTGGTCATGTTAAAGCACTTGAGCAAATGATTAAGAATGACAAACTTGGTATAAAAATTTATAACCTTGGCACAGGAACAGGTTATTCTGTTTTGGATATTGTGAACACATTTAACAAAGTTAATGGAAATTTGGTTAAATATAAAATTGCTTCTCGCAGACCTGGTGACCTAGCAGAATATTATGGTTCACCAAAAAAGGCAGAAGATGAGCTTGGTTTCAAAACAACAAAAACACTTGAAGATATGTGTAAGTCTAGTTATGAATATGTTAGAAAAAACAAAGCAACACAATTAGAACTAATTTAACTTATTTGGAGAAATTATGCAGTTTATGAGAAAAGAGGGAACTTATAATCCCGCAAGTTATGAGAGCGAAATTTATAAAATTTGGGAAGAAAAAGGATATTTTAAAGCAAAAGCTAATAGTGGAAAAAAACCATTTACAATAGTAATGCCTCCACCAAATGTTACGAGCAAGGCACATATTGGTCATGCTCTTGATGATACTCTTCAAGATATTTTAATTAGATATAAGAGAATGAGAGGATATGAGGCTTTGTGGCTTCCTGGATCAGACCATGCAGCACTTGCAACAGAACATAAGATTGTTGAAAAACTAGCAAATGAAGGAAAAACAAAAGAATCAATTGGAAGACAGGCTTTTGATAAAGAAGCTTGGGATTGGTATAACTTTTATGGTGATTCAATTTGCGACCAGTTTAGAAAAATGGGCTTTTCTGCAGATTGGAGCAGATATCGTTTTACTATGGACGAATCAAGCACTAATGCAGTGCTTGAAGCCTTTATAAGACTATATAATAAAGGTTACATTTATCGTGGCACAAGAGAAACAAACTGGTGTGTTCATTGCAAGTCGGTTATATCTGATGATGAAGTTGTTTATAGTGATGAAGCTGGCTTTATGTGGCATATAAAATATAAGTTTGTTGATGGAAGTGGGGAGATTATTGTTGCAACCACAAGACCAGAGACATTATACGGTGACACGGCTGTTGCTGTTAATCCAGAGGACGAAAGATATAAGGCTATTGTTGGGAAAAAAGTTATTGTTCCAATCATTAATAGAGAAATCCCTATTATCGCTGATGATTATGTTGAAAGTGAATTTGGAACAGGTATGGTTAAAATTACTCCAGCACATGATCCTAATGACTATGAGGTTGGAAAACGACATAATTTAGATGTTATTGAAGTTATCTCAAAAGATGGTGTTATGACAGACATAACTCCTGAAAATATCAGAGGTTTAAGCATTTTAGAGGCTAGGGAAAAAACTGTTGAACTATTAAAAGAAAATGGTCTTCTTGAAAAAATTGAGCCATATACTCACTCTGTTGGACACTGCGAAAGATGTAAAACAGCTATTGAACCAATGATAACTGAGCAATGGTTTGTTAAAATGACAGAACTTGTTAAGCCAGCAATAAAATGTGTTGAAGATGGAACTCTTCAGATTTATCCAAAAAGATTTGAAAAGAATTATTTTCATTGGCTTCGTAATATTCGTGATTGGTGCATATCTCGTCAGATTTGGACCGGTCACAGAATTCCTATTTATTATTGCAAAGACTGCAAAAATATTATGGCTTCTAAAACTAATATTGAAAAATGTGATAAGTGTGGAGGGTTAAATATTTATCAAGATCCAGATGTTTTGGACACATGGTTCTCTTCTGCACTTTGGCCAATAACAACTCTTGGGTGGCCAGAAAAAACTCCAGACCTTGAATATTTTTATCCAACAACAGTTCTTGTTACTGGGTTTGATATTCTTACTCAGTGGGTTACAAAAATGGTTTATATGGGCATTGAGTGCAATGGAAATGTTCCATTTACAAATTGTCTTATTCATGGCTTGGTTAGAGATTCTCAAGGTAGAAAGATGAGCAAGAGTCTTGGAAATGGTATTGACCCACTTGATATTATTAAAGATTATGGTGCTGACACCCTTAGAGTCGCTTTGGTTAAAGATATGTCTATGGGCATGGATACAAGATTTAGTGAAAATAAAGTATCTGATGCTAGAGGTTTTATAAACAAAGTTTGGAATGCTAGCAAATTTATTTCTATGCACCAAGAGGGCATAGAGCTTGTTAAATTTGAAAGTAAAGACTTAAGTTCAACTGAAAAGTGGATACTTAGCAAAACCGCTGAAATAACTGAAATAATATGCAAAAATCTTGATAAATTTGATGTTGGTGTTGCTCTCACAAATATTGTTTCATTCACACTAGATAACTTCTGTGATTGGGCTATTGAACTATCTAAGCCTGCAATCTTTGCTGGTGGTGAAAGCAAACAGAGAATGATTTCAGTGCTTTCAACTGCATTTGAACAAATTTTAAAACTCTTGCATCCATTTATTCCTTATGTTACTGACTATATTTATCAAAGGCTTGATTTGCCAGAAAAACAAGAAAGTATTATGATTTCTGAAATTTCTGATTTTGATGAATATAAAAAATTATTGGACGGTGCAAAGGAAACTGATGAGCTTGTTGAACTTATAACTAGAATGAGAAAGCTTAAATTAGATTCAGGCAAAAAGGCATCAGATAAAGTTGTATTTGCTTGCAAAGAATCTGAATTTGCAAATGCACATAGGGCAGAGATTGAAAAACTGGCTTGTGTTGTGCTTGAAGTTGGCGGAGAAATGCAGGGAACAGCAATTGTTACTGGAGTTGGAGAATTTGTTATGGTGCAAGAAAAGGTTGATGCAGAAGAGCTTAAAGCTTCACTTTTAAAAGATATTGAGAGTGTTAAGTTTGAAATTGACAGAAGCACAAAAATGCTTTCAAATGAAAAGTTTGTGGCAAAAGCACCAGAGGCACTCGTTAAAACAGAAAAAGAAAAACTTGAAAAAAACACTGAGCTGTTGAATGCTCTTCAAACTAAACTAAATGCATTAAATTAAAGTGTTATGTGATACATAATATCTGAAATATACGGAATTAATGGAGATTTTTAAGCAGATTATAAATATAAGTAATCTGCTTTTTTTAGACAAAATTATGTTTATTTATATTTTGTGAAAATAAAAAGCTGTGTTAAAATATGCTTATTAGGAGAGAGTATGGAAGAAGAACATTACACAATGGCAGAGTTACTTGCCATGGAAGACGAAATGAAAATTCGCGAGGCAGAACTTGCAGAGCAAAGAAGACTTGAAGAAAAAGAAAAACAAAAAAGAGAAAAAGAATTAGCTAAGCAAGCTGCTCTTGAAGAAAAGGAAAGGCTTGCAAATATTTTTGAAGACAAAACCTTAAAGTGCAAAAAGTGTGAAAAGGACTTTATTTGGTCAGCGTCTGAACAAAAGTTTTACAAAGAAAAAGGCTTCTTTAGACCATCTATATGCAAAGAATGCAGGGCAGGCATGAAGACGATTAATAATTTTCATAAATAATTTCATATCAAAAAATAAACAAGTTTCTATATTTTTAAAAAAAATTTCTAGACAAACATTTAGGTTAACTAAGCTCAGTCTAGAATTTTTTTTGAGCCTTGCACTTACTTATTTTAGATTTGAAATATTATCTTATCTGAGTTAATTATTGAAAAGATAAGGCTGTTTAATTTTTTTGTGGCTTTTTGTTTTAAAATATTTCTTTTTGGCAAAACTTAATTTATGTATAACAAAAATAGCAAAACAAGTCAAAATGAGGCAAGTGAAGTTAAGCAAAAGAAATATCTTAGGGTAATTGCAGATATGAGACCAAATGCTCAAATTATTCCACTTAAAATAGTTTCAGATGATGGCAGAGAATTTATTATTCAAAATGTCTTTAACATTGTGAGGATAATTGTTGAAGATATTGGTGAGCAATGCATGGCTTATTATATGGTGGTTGGTGGTAAAAGAAAAGTCATTTATCTTGACAAAAATATGCAATGGTTTGTTATTTGATATAATTCGACATTTTTTATTAAAATTCAATAAAGTTTGACATTTGAAAAGCCTTTATAAATTGTTAATTTACTTTTTAGTATGCTATGATAGTTTTGCTCGGAAAAAAGCAGAAAAAATATATTCAAGGAAGTTTTTATGGAAAATTGTTTAAAATTACTCCTTGCTAATGAAAACGCTGAAGAAATGAATATTATCTCAGACAGACTTACAGAAGAAAATTTATTTCAATTGATTCATAAAACTACAGACGGAGAAGAAGCTTTAAATTTAATTAAGGCAAATAAATATGATATTATTATTTTAGACCTAGTTCTTTCACACATTGATGGTTTTGAAATTATCGAGCAGGCAAAAAATATTAATAATAACACAAAAATCATTGTTGTTACTTCACTTTCAAGTGAAACTTTTATTAAAAAGGCCATAAGCTTTGGAGCAAGCTATTATATGCTTAAACCGGTTAGTGAAAGTTTGCTTGTTAAAAGAGTGAAAGATTTGTTTGATGAAGATCTTGCAATCAATGCAGCAGCAAAACCTGAATTTGGAAAGGAAATTGAAGAAAAAATCACAAACATATTTATCACTGTTGGCATTCCAGCACATATTAAGGGTTATCAATTTTTGAGAGAGGCAATCAAGCTTGCCATGGACGATCCAGATATTATTAACTCAATTACAAAAAAATTATACCCTTCAATTGCTGAGCGTTTTGATACTTCAGCATCTAAGGTTGAAAGGGCAATTAGACATGCTATTGAAGTTGCTTGGAATAGAGGAAAGATTGAAAATATAAATAATATCTTTGGACTTACTGTTTATTCTAACAATGAAAAGCCAACAAATGGAGAGTTTATTGCTCTTGTTGCTGACAAAATGCTCCTAGATGTTTAAAACTTAAAATATAAGAAATTATTATTAAGAGGCTTAGACTAAGCCCCTTTTTTATTGGACTTTTTTTGATAAATTGTATACAATATATGGGTAAGGAGAAAAATATGGACATATATGTGAATAACGAAGAAACCTTAATGGAAAAAATTAAACAAATTAAACTTGCTCAAAAGAAATTTTCAACCTACACTCAAGAGCAAGTAGACAAAATATTCAGAGAAGTTGCACTTGTTGCAAATGAACACAGAATTGACCTTGCTAAAATGGCAGTTGAAGAAACAGGCATGGGTGTTATGGAAGATAAGGTTATTAAAAACCACTTTGCTTCTGAATATATTTATAACGCTTATAAAAATGAAAAAACAGTAGGCATTATTGAAGAAGATAAGGCTTATGGATATGCTAGAGTTGCAGATGCTATTGGTTTAGTTGCTGCGGTTGTTCCAACAACAAATCCAACTTCAACAGTTATATTCAAAGTGCTTCTTTCACTAAAAACTAGAAATGGCATTATCATTAGCCCACACCCAAGAGCAAAAGGGTGCACAATTGCAACAGCAAAATTGCTTTTAGATGCTGCTGTTAAAGCTGGTGCTCCAGAAAACATTATTGGTTGGATTGATGAACCAACAGTTGAACTTTCTAGCATCACAATGAAAAATTGTCATATAATACTTGCTACTGGTGGTCCATCAATGGTTAAGGCGGCATATTCTTCAGGAAAGCCAGCAATTGGCGTTGGTGCGGGAAATACTCCTGCAATTATTGATAAAAGTGCAGACATAAAGCTTGCAGTTAATTCTATTATTCATTCTAAAATTTTTGATAATGGAATGATTTGTGCAAGTGAACAAGCTGTTTTGGTTGATGAAAAAATTTATGCAGCAGTTAAAAAAGAGTTTTCTTATAGAAATTGTTACTTTTTAACTGATGGTGAAAAGAAAAAACTTACAGAGGTTATGTTTAAAAATGGTGCTCTTAATGCTGGCATTGTAGGAAAGTCTGCTGAATATATAGCAGAAACCGCTGGAATTAAAGTTCCTGTTGGCACTAAGATTTTGATGGCAGAAATTGATGACTATGACCTTGAAAGAGAAAAACTTGCAAGAGAAAAACTTTCTCCAGTGCTTGCGATGTATAAATATGATACATTTGAAAATGCTGTTTTAAATGCTAAAATTTTAATTAAAGAGGGTGGATATGGTCACACATCTTCACTTTATATTAACACTGTTACTGAGCCAGAAAAACTTGCATTCTATGAAGACAAGATGAGAACTTGCAGAATTCTCATTAATACTCCTTCTTCATTTGGTGGAATTGGTGATTTGTATAACTTTAAGATGAATCCATCACTTACACTTGGTTGTGGAACTTGGGGTGGTAACTCTGTTTCAGAAAACGTTAGCGTAAAGCATTTGTTGAATATTAAAACTATTGCAATGAGGAGAGAAAATATGTTATGGCTTAGACTTCCAGAAAAAGTTTACTTTAAAAAAGGTTGCTTGCCAGTTGCACTTAAAGAACTTAACACCATTATGAATAAAAAGAGAGTATTTATTGTAACAGATAATTTCTTATTTAAAAATGGTTTTGTTGATCCTGTTATTAAAACTTTAAATGATATGGGAATATCAAATCAAGTATTTTTTGATGTCCCTTCAGACCCAACTTTGTCTTGTGCAAAGAAAGGTGCAGAAATCATGACCGCTTTTGAGCCAGATTGCATAATTGCAATTGGTGGTGGTTCTGCTATGGACGCTGCTAAGATTATGTGGGTTTTATATGAACACCCAGAAGTAGAATTTGCTGACATGGCACTTCGTTTCTGTGATATTAGAAAAAGAGTATATGAGTTTCCAAAAATGGGCGAGAAAGCATACTTTATTGCTGTTCCAACAAGTTCAGGAACAGGTTCTGAAGTTACACCATTTGCAGTTATCACTGATGATGAAACTGGCGTAAAATATCCACTTGCAGATTATGCACTTCTTCCAAATATGAGCATTGTTGATACAGACATGATGATGAGTGCTCCAAAGGGCTTAACATCTGCTTCTGGTATTGATGCTCTTATCCATAGTTTAGAAGCTTATGTTTCAGTTATGGCTTCTGACTATACTGATGGCTTGGCACTTCAAGCAATTAAGATTATTTTTGAATATCTTCCACGTGCTTATGAAAATGGTCAGACGGACTATGAAGCTCGTGAGAAAATGGCTAATGCTGCAACAATGGCTGGTATTGCTTTTGCAAATGCATTTCTTGGTGTGTGTCATTCTCTTGCACATAAACTTGGAGCATTCCACCATATTCCTCACGGAATTGCTAATGCTTTGGTTATTGATGATGTTATCAGATTCAATGCTTCTGAAACACCTGTAAAAATGGGAACATTCCCACAATATGACCACCCAAAAACACTAAGACGTTATGCAGAAATTGCTGAAACTCTTGGTCTTGAAGGAAATACAGATAAACAAAAATTAGAGAGTTTGATTAAGGCAATTGATGAGCTTAAAGAAAAAATTGGTATTAAGAAAACTATTGCAGACTACAATATTAGTGAACAAGATTTCCTTGCAACTCTTGATGATATGAGTCTTAAAGCTTTTGATGATCAATGCACTGGTGCAAACCCAAGATATCCACTTGTTAGTGAGCTTAAGCAAATTTATTTAAATGCTTATTATGGAACATTTGGAAAAAATATTAAATAAGCAAAATAAAAATCACCCAAAAGGGTGATTTTTTATTGAAAAAAATAATTTTAAAAATGCCTATTGACAAATAGTTTGATTTGTTATATAGTAATGAAAATAAAACTATTCGTTTTATTTTAAAAAAATTTCATTAATTAGTTATATTTGATAAGATGTGTGAATATACTTTAATAA
>CATLBG010000045.1 GCA_949878595.1 uncultured Clostridia bacterium | reverse complement strand
AATTACAATCAATGTACTATATCAAATTAATTCTATATAATTATTTATTAAATGTTCCTTATTATCTTCAAAAGACTTAGGTTGATAATTGCAACTTGAACATGTCATTATTATTTTATTACAAAAACTATTTACCATAGCCTCTGTTAAAGTAATATTCTCTGTGCCATCTTCATTTTTAGTGTATTGAATTGATACCCATTTATTTTGAACGTTAAGAGGGGTTTCAGGTCTATAATTATTTATGTTAAAAATCCAATGGTCTTTTTTAGTTACCCAGGCAGCTCCTATTTCCATCAAAACTCCCCAGCTAGCAGATTTATTTTCTGATTCATTATTATAAACATTTTTGCTTGTAACAAAAAGCACATAAATCATTTCATTAGATGCACTATGAATGAAAAATTTTCGTAAATAATCATATATATCGGTTTCAGGCAAATTTGTCTCAGGGTCTGGACCATTTGAATAAATAATATCTTCTTTTGGAACTCCATTAAATAAAAGCATCTTATATATTATTTTAGCAATAGCATTATCTGCATATGTGTGACTAATCATTATCTTTTTTTTATTTGCATCAACACTAGACTTAAATCCAAGTAAAGCCTTCATATCTTCGACTTCTCTTGTTATGGCTAAATCTATATTCTCCTTATTGGATGAATCTACTATAGTTTTTGACAAATTTTCTTTAATTTTTTCTGTAACTTCATTCAACTTTTGCTTTAATTCTTCTTCTTTTTTTGCCTTCTTTTCCTCTTTTTGTGATTCTTTATCAGCACGTAATAATTTTGCATATTCTGCATGCATACGTACTATATCATCCAATAATTCTCTCAATTGAGGAAGAATTTCCACCCAACGAGGATCACTTTCGTTATATCCTTGTCTATTCGTACTTGCCATGTCAGGGAAATCTGGAGATTCAAATGCATCAATATACAAATTACCAACAACATAGCTATCATAAACTCTATTCTTACCAATGATGGGTAATATGTTCCTTATTCCCATTTTATTGTGAGCAAAAACTGCCAAGTAGTTGTCAGAAAAATCGCTCAAATCCTTTTTCATATCACGAGTTGAACGAACTGTTCCTATCCATCCATAAACTTTAACTTCTAGCGTCCTTAATTCCCCATTACTATCAAACAATTCCACATTTTTTTTGATATAGTCTATAGACTTACTTTGAATATTTTTTTCATCTTTTGAAAGTAATTTAGCTAGTTCTTGTTTTTCTCCTCCAACAGAAATAAATGACGCCAAATTTTTAATAACATCTTTTTCATCAGGAACTAATAGCTCTTCTTTTCCATTATAAATGATATGAATTTTAAAATCATCTATACCATTTGGAAAAATTTTTGCCAAATTTCTCATAATAGTTCCTTGAGTTTTTGGAATTGAAATTTTAGGAGATTCCATGATGATTGCCGTTCCCTGGCTCGTAATCTTCTTCAATTCAAAATCAGTGTTATCTAGCACTTTTAAAATCTCATCATCATGTTCTATTCGATGTGGAATAAATAACCCAATAGCCTGACCTTCTTTAACTGTTACAATTTTAAACCCTCTTGAAATGCAAAGTGCCGCTAATTTTCCAACACCTTTTCTGCCCATCTTTAATCTTTTTTTAGTTTTAGTACGAGAATCAAACTCTGAACTCCTAGATTCTCCTCCAACTAATAAATATTTTTCATCAAGCTCGGCAGCAGTCATACCACTTCCGTCATCTTCAATTCGAATTTCTTTCTCATCAATAAAAATATAAACATTTTCTGCATCGGCATCATACGCATTCGCTATAAGCTCTGCTAAAACAAAATACATATTAGTATATAAATCTTTACTAAGTAATTCTAACATGCGTGGACTGACTTTTAACTTAAAATCTTTACTCATATCAATTTTCCTCTCCAATTTTATATAAATAATCACAAAATTCGACTTTTTATAATTATATCATTATTTTTACATAAAATCAAAGAAAAACCGATTGATTTTGTACATTTTGTACATCTTAAACATTATCGTTGCTTTGAAATTAGAAAATACAATAAAAATCATTTTTCTATACTTAAAAAACGACCCGAGAAAATAGGTCGTTTTTTATAAGCCTCCTTCATTCAAATTTGTACTTTTAATATTTTAACTGCTTAAATGTTTTCCAATTAAAGAAAAATTTTTTTGAAAAAATTCTTATTCTCTACTAAATAATATGATAAACTTTCTCACACTTTTTATTTCGTTTTTTCTATAATTTATTAAACCAAGCAGATTATTATTAATTGCATACAATTGAATAAATATTTCTTTCTTACTTTTCTAAACTTTTTTCAAAAAAACCTTCAATAGAACCATCCATTTTTCCAATTACTACAGTTCTATCAAGCAAGATATTAGAGTACTCACAACAAGTTTCTGGAAGTAAAACGCATGCATGGCAGGCAGCATAATTCAATGCTTCAATTCCTTGACCATCACTAAAGCTGCAAACTGGATCATTTGCACAGAATTTTGCTTTTTCTACCGCTTTTTTAATTATATTTGGCAAACAATCAGCATAACCTTGACGAACTAATCCACCAAGTGTTCCTTCTGCATCTCCACCAGTTGTATATATGAAAATACCACACATACTTTCATCTTCAGAATCTCCATAATAAATACGTTCTCTTATAGAAGCAATTGGATATCCACAATGAAAACTTAATTCCTTTATTAACAAATGTGAAAATGTATGTAGAAATACAAACTCTGTATCAATTTTTTTTGAGTTATTTTTCCCGTAAAAAGATGAATTATATTTTCTATTCAATTCTTCAATACGATTATTAAAAACATCTTTGTTAAAAAAAGATGATAATTTTTTCTTGTCAAACTCAATAAAAATTCCTTCTCCTCTTGTCAAGATTGCTGGATAAAATTTTGTATTCTTATCCTTTACAGAAACAAAATATCCATCAGACGAATCCATGCCATGTGTAGGCTGTATGCGAGAAAAACCTATTAAAGTTGTAACCTCTTTGGCCTTATGTATTAAAGCGATTGATTTTACTCCTTTTATGGAATACAATGAAATGTCAACACTTTCTCTGCTAAATTCATCTTTTGTAAAATATTTCTTTTCCAATTTCCCAGTTAATGCTTTATATTCTTCTGCTTTATAATGAAGTTCTTTATCGGTAACTAATTTTTTCTTGCTTGGTAGAAATTTTCTATCCAAAATTGGTCTGATCACCTCTGGTTTTTCACAAATTTCATTTGATATTTTTTCGCTATATTTTTTAATCTTATCAGTAATAAAATCAATCTGATTTTCAACATTGATATCTTCCAAACCATCCTCAACGATATCCATAAGGCTACGAAAAGCGGATGATGCTTCAATTTTTTGGTTCAATATACTTGAATAAGGTGGAATTACTAGTGAACTAATGATTCTCGGAAAATACACTGATGCAGCCCCCCTTTGCATAGCACGAGGAAACAAGTCACATTTTTCAATCTCATTTTTCCATGGATGCTTACCACTACAAGAAAAAATGGTATGATACTTACTTGATTGCCCTACTTTTTGAAAAGAATTTTTACCAAACGCATCTTTCAATGACGCATTTGCTTGACAAGTTAAGCATTGAATTTTAACGCCTTCTAATCCAGATGCTGCAGAAGCACCTGTTTTAAATAAAAGTTTTGGATTGCTACAAACTTTTTTTTCTCCACCAAAATTTTTTCGATGCACCCAATTTACCCACGGAAAATCATCTATATGTCCATGTTCACAAACAGTTACAATACGTGCTGGAACTAAATCTTGAAAATCTTTTGGACAATATAATCTTTTTAACATATATGGATCATTGTCTACATTATCTTTTCTTTCTTTCGCCCATTCCTTTATTGGTTGAAATCGTCTGCATTTAGGACAAAAATACCATTCTGGAAATCGAACAAAAGGAATTCCTTTTTTGGATGGTGATATAAAATATGAAACATTTAATAATTTTGCCAAACGTTCATCATAAATTCTCTCAGTCTTATCCCATTTTTCTAGTAAAGCTGTCATCAAAACTTGACTAGGAAAATCAATCATAGCACCTATACCATATGACAGTACTGCCATACCACCTCTTATATTATGAGTAGCTTCATCCATTAGTTCAATATCTTTAATTCTTTTCATCATGTTCATCCTCCCAAATCAATACAGAAACAGGCACTGTTCTGTCAACATTTCTTAAAGAAGTTAGTGTCATTCGTGCAGCATCTTCACATTCATCGTCAAACCGCTTAATTAGTCTCGGAATAAACTTTGCTTTATTACTTATATTGCCATAAGATAAATTTTCATAAGCACTGGCTTTATTTTTCCACTCATTGATAAATATAGAAAGTTCGTTTAAAATGTCGTCACTATCATCTTTCATGCCTTTTGGATTAAATGAATTAATAGTTTTAATACGATCATAAATAAAATTTGCACATGCTGCAACTCTTTCTGCCACTTGAGGATCCAAAATATGTGATGCATTTTTTCTTAATTCTTCTATAGAATGTCTAATTTCAGATATTAGTGTCGCATGTAAAGCTCTATCTCTTGCTTGAGCAGAAAAAGGTGTTACTCCTGCAGGCTCTACGTATTTATAAAAGGCACTATGAAAGGCTTTAAACTGTTCATAATAAGAACGATCTCGACTTTTTGAAGCATCATAAAGAGTTATGGCGAGTCCAGGATTTGCTCTTCCTATTCGACTAGACGCTTGTATGTATTCACTTACCATTTTAGGTTGTCCTTGTAAAAACATTAAATTAAGTCTTGAAATATCAACACCAACAGAAATCATATTTGATGCTAAAAGTACATGAATAGGATATTTCTTATATTTTTGATTTTCTTTATTATAAACATTGTTTTCCAATTTTTCTAAAGTATCATTTAATTCTGATGTGTTGACACGGCTTGTCAATTCATAAGGTATACCAATTGTTCTTGAAGATGGAGTGTTAATTATTTGTCTATATGCAATTCTTTTAATAAAATCCTTTACATCATCCGAAACAACAGATGAAGCTTTCCCTAATTCTTTAAGACTATTAAAATATATAGTTAAAGTATAGAATTGATCTTTTAATTGATCAGAACAATCTAATTGATGAACAAATTGTAAAGCCATGGCTGTTGCCCTAGCCTGTAACATAACTTTAGTCTTACCAGATGGCATTATACCAAGATAAGCACGTCCAAACTCCTTGTCTGTAGGGATTTCTTTTGCAAAAAAAGAATCACTTGCATCTAATCCTGGAGAGGGAAACTGCCTTACATCACGATTATAAAGTGCACGGCATTGTTGAACAGCTTGTCTTATTGTTGCTGTAGATGCAACGATTTTTGGTTTACGTCCCTTATAAGAACACAAGAAATCAATAGCCGTTTCATATATACCAACCATCGTGCCAAGTGGTCCTGATATCAAATGCAGCTCATCTTGAATTATTAAATCTGGTGCATCATTAGTTTTATTTCCAAAAAAAGAATAAACGTCACTTTTCCATGTCATCATTGCAAATTTATCCACTGTACTAAATAATAGTGTTGGAGGTTTTTTATATAATTCTTCATCAATTATTTGAATTGGAAGTTCATCTTCAAATTCACAATTTTCCTGGGTACAACTTAAATAAAAGTGTTTTTCTTTTCTGAATTTGTATCCCCATGCACCACACTCATTACGATTAATGAAATCCTTAGTTAATTTTGTGCCACACCATGGACATTTTAAGACTTGAAATTTATTATATTTTTCTTTACGGTACTTTAATGAGCTACATTTGCTTTTATCATTCAAATTCTCATAGTTTTCAAGTGCATCCTTGTTTGTATTAGGAATATGATTTCCACCAATATATAAGCCTATTGTAATTTTCTCTGCACCTAAACTATACTGTGGATTCTTTTTTTCTTCTTCGTTTCTTCTTATTTTCTCACATGCACAAATCAATGTTGATGCCCTTGTAAATTGTTGAGATGTTAAAAGTCGTAAAGTATACCGCATTAAAACTGTAGTTCCAGCATTATTGCAATTTAATAGCCTTCTATGAAAAATGGTAAATGCAGTTAATCCTAAATATGCTTCTGTCTTTCCACCTCCCGTTGGAAACCAAATTAAATCAACCAATTCTCGTTCAGAACATTTAGAGTCAACTATAGAACGAATGGTCATAAGTAAAAACGCCAATTGAAATGGTCGCCAGCGACAGTTATCGTCATTTTGCTTTTTATAATCTACATTTGAAATTTCTGCTTGCCAGTCAAAATCATTTGGATAATGCTCTTTTTTCTGAAATGCACTATGAATTCTCTGCATAAACATCGCTCTATTTGTTAATTGAAAAGCATTCCATGCATTACTGTCTGTTCTTAATATAGAAAGACCTTTTTGCATACGACTAAAAGATTCTCGACAGAGTGATAAATGCTTATTAGCAACTTGTTGATATCTTTCCTCCAAATTTGTACATTCGTATTGCAAGCTTTCTATCCAATCAAAGTAGCAATTGATGAATTGTTCCATGTCAGATATTTTTATAGTTTTATCAGTCTCATCTAGATCTGATAAATATTTCATAGAAAGACTTCTTTTATTAACCGCTCTTTCTTTAGCTGTATTTTGCCTTAAATTAAGGTCAACTTTAGCAACTTCAAATAAAGGCATAAATTCCGTAAATATTTTCCCATTACTTTCGTATATATCCCAATCGACAGAAACTCCATGACCTGTAGCATAAATTAATTTGTTTCTATACAATAAATCTAGTGATTTTTCTTCATCAGAAAAATTAGAGGTATTAGATAAGCTGTTATAGCTTACAAACTTTAACCCATTTAAATTTGAACTATCTATTGTTATTCTGGGTTGAAAAATTGGTATACCACCTTTACTCTCATCGTTAACCATCATAACCGTAATACTATAAATGCCTTCTTCCACATAATGCTTTACTGCGGTAATATAAGCATTAGCATTTCCCAGAGGCATCTTAACCATTTTCGAATCAAAATTTAAAATTATTTCTTCATTAAAAGGCTGGCGTCTATAAGCTTTTTCGCTACTCCTAAAAATAGTATTAAGGCTTCTTATTAAATTCAAAAGAGAAGCATCTTCTATGCCATTACGTTCAAAAATTTTATCTAACTCTGTCAATTTGATAGAACATAATTTTTTTATGGTTCTATTTTCCTTATTAAAGGAAATATAAGGAGATAGACAATCTGGAATGAATAGATCCTCCTCTAAGGGGTAAGGTATAATAATATCATTATTACTAGTAGGCAGATATTTTGCATATTCAATATTTATTTTTAAACTTTGAATATTCCCTGAAACGAAAAAGGTTAGACCCATAGAAGATGGTTTAGTCTGCTGAGACATATTAACTTCTTCATCAAGAGAATCGTACTGATGCATATTTAACTTCTTTGATTTTCTTTCTGAATCAGTCTCTTCTTCATTTTCATCTACAACTCTTTCATTTTCTTCAGATTCAATCTCACTACTTTCTCTAGACATATTCCCTTCAAAAGATTCATCTTTTGGAAATAAAATTCCAACCGAATAACGTTTTGTTGGATACTCTGAAATTAATTCATGATCAGCATCTGGATAAGAAATTTCTGACCCTGGTCCCATTAATTCTGAGCGCATTGCAGAAACAATTTTTTTTCTGATTTCTATTAAATCCTTTTGTAAACTCATATTTACCCTCCCTAATCACACGGTTTATTAATCATATATATAGGTACTTTTTTTTCTTCTGATGGTTCAAAAATATCAGAAATTTGTTCAAGTTGTACTAAATTTTCTACTTTTTCTGCTATCGATTTCCACAGAATCCCTTTTTGCTCTGTAAACACTCTTTTGAGAATTATTTCTCCTATTTTTTCTAATATTTTTGTTCTTAATCTTCTGATTTTGTCACATGCTTCTTTAATTATTATAGGCTCTTCATTTAATCCTATCATTTTTACAATGGCTTGAAAATCTTTCTCTTCTCTTGGACCAACAATATGAGCATCATTATCTAGCCACGTTCTAATAGTGACTTGATGCTTTTTAGAACCCATTTTTTCTAAACGAATAGAAATATCCTGAAATGTGTAATCATTTTCTAGCATATATTTATTTAATTTTTCTTTCCACATAGTAGATAACCGATAATATTCTGGAAATTTTGTAGCTTTCAACTGTTCTTCAAGTAACTTCTTCAGTAAAATATCTACAATATCCCTATTTTCTTCCTCATTTGTAAAAATCATTCTAT
>CATLBG010000044.1 GCA_949878595.1 uncultured Clostridia bacterium | reverse complement strand
GCAAAACAGATAGACATATGAATCAATACTGGCGATAATGCAACCGATACTTTGATGAATACCATTATTGACGCTCTAAACAAATATCAAATGGAATTGTTTGAAAAAATTGTTGACCTCAAAAATGACCTTCATTTGCTTGAGTGTTTAAAACTGATTAAGTTTGTTATTGAAAATTATATTAAGAAATAATTTTATATTATACTTTTTCATAAAAAACTGATATGGTGCAATTCTCTAAAAATTTCTAAGCATGAGCGTAGTAGAACTAGGTGGATTGTTTAGAATTTTTTTATAGTAACGCGACAATATTCTTAATTTTTGACAAAAAAAAGAAAACACGGGTAGTATGTGTTACATAACACTCGTGTTTTTCTAGATTTATAGAGATTTTAAGATTTAAACATCTCTGCCAGATGTTCTATTGTGCCAGCACCAAGAATCATTATTATATCATTTGGCTTGGCAAGTTTTTTTATGCGATTATAAATATTATCATAACCTTCAATATATTCTACTTCATCAACATATGCCTGTGTTTTTTCAGCAAGCACATCAGCTTCATAGCCCTCTGACATAGCTTCACGGGCTGAATATGCCGGTGCAAAAATTAAGTGGTCTGCCCCATTAAAACTTTTGGCAAAGTCTTCAAGCAAAAACTTTGTTCTTGAATATGTGTGGGGCTCATAAACAGCAATTAAATTTCTGCCAACTGATGAAGCTAAGTCTTTGCCTAGAGTAATCATCTTTTCAATTTGTGCTGGATGATGTGCATAGTCATGAAAAACAATTGCACCATTTATTTCACCAACCTTTTCACATCGTCTGCCCACACCAGAAAAGTTTTCAATTGCAAGTTTAATTTCGCAAAAATCTATTCCACAAATTAAAGATACTATTATGCTAGCAAGAGCATTGTAAACATTATGTTTACCCATAATATTGAGTTCTATATTTCCAAGCCTATGGCCGCATAAATATGTGTCAAAACTAAAATATCCTGTTTTGTATTCTTTTATGTTTTTTGCATAAATATCACTCGCTCTAGTGAGACCAAACGTTGAAATGTTTTTTTGCTTTAGCAAACCTGTTGAGTTTTTGTCATCATGACAACAAACTGAAACCCCACCCTCTTTAATGTTTTCTGTAAACCTTTTAAATGATTTTTTGACATTCTCTAATGAACCAAAATAATCTAGATGGTCACTATCTATATTTAAACTAACAGCAATATCTGGCTTAATATATAGAAAATTATCCATATATTCACAGGCTTCAGTAATGAAATATTTTTTTCTGCCAACCTTATAATTTGAATTTATAAGTTTGAGTGGCCCTCCAACATGAATTGTTGGATTTGTATTTGCCCGAATAAAAATTTCAGACAACATAGCCGTGGTTGTGGTTTTGCCATGACTGCCTGCAACCGCAATAACCGTTTTGTAACCATCTGCAATTGCACCAAGAAGCTCTGCCCTTTTGATTAGCAGCAAGCCATTTTCTTTTGCAAAAGACAGCTCAGGATTATCTGCATGAATAGCTGAGGTATAAACCACTACATCTACACCTCTTAAATTTTCTGCTAAATGGTTTTTAAAAACTTTTATGCCTTTCTTTTTTAAAATTTCAGTTTCTGCATTGTTTGCAATATCTGAACCTTGAACGTGATAACCCTCTTTTTGTAGCATTTGAGCAAGTGCACTCATGCTGATTCCACCAATGCCAATAAAGTGAAAATTTTTGCTTTTGAGTTTTTTTAAATCTAAACTTTCCATGGTTTAGTTTATGTAAGCAAATAATTTTTGTATATAAAAAAGATAGACATAATGCCTATCTCTTTGTGATATTTTTAGTGTTATGCGACGCATAACACTCGTGATTTTCTGCATTTGCAAGGTTTTTAGCCTTTTAAATATTCCATAACTTTTTCAGCACATTTGATGCCGTCTGCACCACTTGAAGTTATTCCTCCAGCATATCCTGCACCCTCACCGCACACAAACACACCATCTGTTGCCATTAAATTTTCATCTCTTAAAATTTGCACTGGAGCACTAGAACGACTCTCTATTCCAATCAAAAGATTATCATCTGTTGCAAAGTTTTTGAGTTTTTTATTTAGAATTGGAAGTGCTTCAACCAGTGAATCATAAACAAAGTCTGGCAAACATTTTTTTAGGTCTGCAATCTTTATGCCAAGTGAATATGTTGGTTTTATCCTACCAAGGTTTTCGTTTGGTGTTTCTGTTCCACTCAAAAAATCTTTAACCATTTCTGCAGGAGCTGAATAGTTTTTGCCACCAAGTTCAAAAGCAAGCCTTTCATATTTTCTTTGAAATTCCACACCAGAAAGTGGGTCTGAACTTTCAAAGTCTGATGGAAGAACATTGACAAGCACAGCTGAGTTTGCGTTAACTCCATCTCTTTTATAGTTGCTCATTCCATTAGAAACAACTGTTCCTTCATCTGATGATGATGCAACTACCTCACCTCCTGGACACATACAGAAAGTAAAAACTGACCTGCCACTATCTAGATGTGTGACAAGCTTATAGTTTGCTGGAGGATATGTTTCATCTATCTTTCCATACTGTGAAAAGTTTATATCACTCTGAAGCCCTTCAATTCTTACACCCATAGCAAAAGGTTTTGGCACAAGATTTATGTGCTTTTTATTTAATAGTTTATAGACATCTTCTGCACTATGACCGACTGCCAAAATTAATGAACTTGCATTTAGTGTTTGTGGCTTGTTTGTTTCAATATCTAAATAGTTAATCTCCAACAATTTTTCACTAATTTGTTTATAGTCTAAAAATTTTGAATTGAAACAAACTTCACCACCAAGGCTGATAATTTTTTTACGAATATTTTTGACAACTTCTTTAAGCCTATCACTGCCAATATGTGGTGTGCCACTATAAAAAATTTCAGCAGGTGCACCTGCAAGAATAAATTCGTTTATAACTTTTTTTGTATAACTATTATTTACATTGGAAGCAAGTTTGCCATCTGAATAAGTTCCTGCACCACCCTCTCCGAACTGAACATTTGAATAAGTATTTAGTTTTCTGGTTATTTGAAAATTCTCGATATCTTTTTGCCTTTCATCTACTCTTTTGCCCTGCTCTAATATAATTGGTCTCTGCCCTGCAATTGCTAAGGCGAGACCTGCAAACATTCCACTTGGTCCAAAGCCAACAACAACTGGCCTTTCACCTATAAATTTAATTTTTTCATAAAATAAACCTGTATGGTCAACCTGAATTTCTGGTAGTTTTGAAAGTTTTTTCTCAGCCTGTTTTTTTACGTTAACTGCAATATTTAGACTCATAAAGACATCTGGTTTCTTTCTGGCATCTAAACTTTCTTTAATAATTTCATATGTTTCAATATCTGCTTCACTTAAACCATACTTCTTTTTTATGGCAACAAATATATCATCTTTAATATAGTTTACTGGAACTTTTAACTCTGATAATAATTTCATTTTTATCCTTAAATCTCAACAACTTCAACTAGGTTGTCTTTTACTTTTTCAAATTTAATAAGTCTATCAGCTTTGCTGATTACTCTATCATCATGAGAAACAACAATCACAATTGCATCATTTTTTAAATTTTGAATTTCATCTAAAATATAATTTGCATTCTTGCTATCTAAGTCATTTGTTGGTTCATCAAAAATGTAAATATCTGCCTGTCTTAGCAGTGCCCTTGAAATTCCTATTCTCTTCTTTTCACCACCAGAGAGTTGATTTTCAAAATTTTGGTCAGTGCTTTCTTCATACTTTCTATTAATGATTTTTTCCATTGAAAGTTTTTTGATTAGTGGCTTATAATCTTTTTCTGCCACACCATCTGGATATAAAATATTGAGCTCTGCATCACGATTAAATATATATGCATCTTGCATTGCAACGCTCATTTTGTCAGTTAAAATATAGGCTGAGGTTAATTTGTCTTTATCATTAACAATAATTTTGCCTGTTTTCTTTTCACATAGACCGCAAAGCAATCTTATAAGAGTTGTTTTTCCGCAGCCACTCTCACCTGTAACAACTATCATTTCACCCTTATTAAATTTAAGGTTTATTCCATCAATTTTAAATGTTTCTCCATTCTTTGCACCAACATTTTCAAATGTGATGCTTTCTACTTTGTCTTTATAACTTTCACCCACTGGCAAAAGTTGGTCTTCACTTGGCTTTAATTCACTGAACCTGCCAAACGAAACAGAGGCCTGAATTATTTTGGTTGAAAAGTATCCTATTTGCTGAACTGGTTCAAAAATTCGTGTTACATAGTTGGTTATAACAACTATGCTACTGGCAAGCATTGTTCCTTCGTAAACACGCTCTGCACAAAGAAAGATTGTTAAAAACATGCAAAAAACTTCTATAAAGCGAACAACCGTCCAATAGCCAAGCCTGAGATTGATCTGCTTTTTTTGCTCGCCATAAAATGCCCTTACCCTTTCACTATACATTTTTGATTCATAGCTCATGGTTTTATAGAGATTGATTATTGCTAGATTTGAAATGGTGTTGCTTGTCATGCTTGATATTGAAGATTTTGCCTTTTCTGTTCTTATGCTGATTCGCTTTTCCATGACAGTTCTAACAAACACACAAAGCCCAACCAAGAGAATGCCTAAACCAATAATGAGCATTGACCAAAGGTCTAATGAAACTATGTAGGCAAATGCAACAATGGCTGAAAGCACGGCTGGAATTACATCTTCAAAAAGGTCGCAAATTATATCTGTCATTGTGTCTGGAGTTTGATTCATTCTATAAATTGCATCACCCTGTGTCATTTTTAAATCCATGTTTTTTCTTGGACTAACAAGCCAGCCATATGATTCATTTCTTAAATTTGCAATTGCCTTTTTAATTAGTTTTTCTATATTTAAATCATATTGGGCTTTGAGATTTCGCATTATAAAGGTGATAACTGCACCAACTATAATTATCCAAACATAGCTAATTTCATTAGACAAATGCATGCCAAGAATATAGATTTCATCACCCGAAAGCTTTGAAATTATTATTCCTATAATTTGTGTTGGAACAAGAACTGCAACTGATGCAATTATTCCAAGTAGCATTAAAAAAATGAATGCCACTCTTTCTTTATTGCTTAATACACTCCAAAGAGCTTTAAACATTCCAATTTTCTTTTCTTTTATCATAAAAAATTCCTTGAATACAATTATATTTTTATTATAACATATCAAAATAAAGAAACAAAGGTTTTGCAATTAAAATATTATTTTTATAAAATTAGGTTCTTAGAATCGCTCCCCATTGGGCTGCTCAGAATGATAAAAATTTTTCACAGCAAAAACTAGTTGAAGTGCAAGACTCACAAAATAAATGAGATTGAGTTTGCTAAATAGTAAATAACTTTCTCATTTTATTTTATTGAAACAAAGCAATTTGATATATTTTTGGTATAAAAAAAGATATGCCACAAAAGCATATCTTTTATTTTTTATTTTAAGAGAAGAATTATTCTTCAGTTGCTTCAGTTTCCTTAGCTTCATCAAAAGCCTTTAAAACGATTTCTTTAATCATTTCTCTGGTTTCTGTGTTTAATGGATGAACAATATCTTTAAATTCTCCATCTGGTGTTTTTCTGCTTGGCATTGCAATGAAGTAACCTTCGTTTCCTTCAATAACTTTGATGTCGTGAACAACAAAGCAATCATCGATTGTAATAGATGCACTTGCTTTAATTTTGCTCTTGTCTGTTTTTACAATGCGAACTCTTACGTCTGAAATTTTCATATTTCTGCTCCTTAAATTTATGTTTTGATTTTGTCTATTTTCTAGACAATTTTATTTTATAACAAATAATGGGAAAAATCAAATATTTTTGTGATATTATTTATTTTTGGATAGCTTTCACATATTTTATTCTTTATTTGATTTATCTTTTACGTTATATAATGCAAAAAGATTTTTCATCTCTTCTTCAAGTGTTTTTCTATCACTCTCGTTTTGTGCAAGAAGATAATTTCCTGCCATTTGGAAACCAAGATAGCTTCCACAATCAAAATATTTTCCATCAAAAATACAAGTTGAAACTCTGCCTTGCTTTGCAACATTTGAAATAACATCAGTTATGCAGAATTCTCCATTTTGTCTTGGTGATGAATTTAATATTTCATCAAACACATCTGCTGTAAAAATATATCTTGCAAAACCCATGATATTGCTTGGCTCAGTTCCTGGGGCTGGTTTTTCTATGATATCACTCATCTTAAAACCCTTGCCATTAGCAACTGGATTGCCAATAACCATTGATGAATATTTGTAAATTTTGTCTCTTGGAACTTCTTTTCCATAAACCACATAATCACCAGTTTGCTCAAAAATATTCATAACCTCGGCAGAGGCTGACCTATCATTCATGTAATAACAAAAGTCATCACCATTTAAAACCATAAATGGATCGCCATTTGCCCAATTTTTCACCGCTAAAATTGCAATTGATGAACCTCTAACTTCAGTGTTTCCACCAGTATGAACATTGAATAACTCAGCACCAATTTCTTGATTTATATATGTGACTGAATTGAATTTTGTCATTATATCATTATATTCTTTGAGGTTTGCAAGTTTTCCATCCATCTCAACTTTGTCTAAATATTCTTGTGGTGGATTAATAAATGATTTTATGCTCTCTTCTTTAAGTTTGTTTCCTACGATAAGAACATCTGTGATTCCAGCTTTTGAAAGTTCATCAAACAAATATAGCATTACTGGTTTGCCCATAATTGGAAATAGCTCTTTTGCAACTACTAGTGTTCCTGGCAAAAATCGTGTTCCGAGACCACCTGCAAGCACAACCGCTTTTTTTATTTTTCTTTTAGATTCTAATTTTTCCATCGTCTTCTCCTGTAATTATTTACAACAACATTATATCATATTCAAATGTTTTAACAAAATTCGAATGCACTATTTTGTATAACATTTATTTCTAGTAATTATTAGTTTAAAGTATATTATATTTAACTAATTTCTTTTCATATAACCCAATTAAAATATTTAAAATAAATATAAATGACATTGATACCAAACTTAAAATTTTTGCTGACAGCACCAAACCATCAGTTCCAGCAACAGTGTAACTTATATAGCCAAATAACGCAATCATTCCATACATTATTATTCTTGTTGATAATAGACAACTTTCTATTATGGCTTGGTATTCATCAATTGAACTATACATATTAAGTCTTTTGAGAAGCACGTTTCTACATACATCGAAAGAATATTTATGAGCATATTGAAAACCACCATAGACAATAGTATAAATTATTATCACTGTTTTGTTTATGCCAAGAAACATCATTATTGCAACACCTAGTTGGAATAAACCAATTGTTGTGTAGATTAAAATATTTTTTCCAGGTTTTGTGAATCTGCTGAGAAAAACTAAAATTAAAATTGAAGCCACGGCTGCCAAAGCTGAAATGTAGCCAAGAGAAGCATTTGAATTGTATACAAGCATTACTAAAATTGTGTTTAGTGGTGCAACTGAGTCCGTTAAACCATAACATAGTGAAAGCCCAAACATTTGTGTGACTAAACTCTTCTTTTCACCCAAATTCTTTACATCTTTAAAAAAGTCCTTTAAATCAAAATTTGAACCTTCTGGTCTGTTTGATTTTATTATGAAAGAAACTATAAGTTGAATAACAACTATAACTGCAACCACTATTGCACTGGTGAGAAATGATTCCGCATCAATAATTGTTCCGAGAACTATTGGACCAACAACAGAAATTATTCTTCCAAAAATTTGCTGGAGACTTGAATAAAGCTTCATTGAGCTTTTTCTAACAAGCTCATTTTTCATAAGGTTGAAACTAGACCAATAACATGCTTCAGAAAAACCATATAAGCCACCTGCAAGCATAACAAGTTTTGCAAGATCTTTTCCTACAAAAATTATCAGAACTATAAAGCCTGCCTTAACAACCAATGCAAGCCTATAGAAGATTACTCTATTTGTTTTAACAATTATTTTTGAAATTATAAGATAAAATATCCCCATTGAAAGATAATTAAAAACATAAAATAAACCAATATTTAGCATATAGTTTGTTGAAACAGAATAAATATATGAAATTAAGAATGTTGTAACGAAAAGTGAAATTACCTCATTAAAACTATGAGTAATAAGCTGAGAAATATTTGTGGCTGACAAAGCTTTCTTTTTTGGTTGAACAACAATTTCTTCAGTTAAAACCTCTGCTACAAATTCCGGACTCTTAGTTTTTTTATTAGCTACAATTTTTTGCTCTGATGATTTTTGACTATCTTTTTCTCTTGTTTCTCTCATAATTTTCTCCAAGGTAATTATATCATATTAAAT
>CATLBG010000043.1 GCA_949878595.1 uncultured Clostridia bacterium | reverse complement strand
ATATATTTAAAAAATGTGAAGAATTTACTCTTGTAAAAGAAGTTAAAGAAAAAGGAATTTATCCATACTTTCATGTGCTTGAATCAAAGCAAGATACCGTTGTTCACATGGAAGGTGGAAGAAAAATAATGATAGGTTCAAACAACTATCAGGGTCTAACTAGTGACCCAAGAGTTATTGAAGCAAGTGTTAAGGCGACCAAGGAATTTGGCACAGGTTGTTCAGGTTCAAGATTTTTAAATGGAACAACAACTCTTCATAACCAACTTGAAAAAGAGCTTGCTGAGTTTTTGGGCAAAGAAGATTGTGTAACAATGAGCACAGGTTTCCAAACAAACCTTGGCATTGTTTCAGCAATTTGTGGAAGAAAAGACTATATTTTTTGTGACAAAGAAAATCATGCATCAATTTATGATGCTTGCAAACTTTCATACGCAACAATGATTCGTTTTAATCACTTAGATTATGATGAATTAGAAGAGAAACTTAAAAATGTTCCAGAAGATGCAGGCATTCTGATTGTAACTGATGGAATCTTCTCAATGACAGGTGACATTTGTGACCTTCCAAGACTTGTAGAACTTAAAAAGAAATATGGTGCAAGACTCATGGTTGATGATGCACATTGCTTTGGTGTTATCGGAAAAACAGGTGCAGGCACAGCCGAATACTTTGATTTGATAGATGAGGTTGATATAATTTCAGGAACCTTCTCAAAATCACTTGCTAGCATTGGTGGATATTGTGCTTGTGATCATGAAGTCGCTGAATTTATCAGACACACATCAAGACCATTCATTTTTAGTGCGTCAATCACTCCAGGTGCACTCGCTGCAACCCTAGAAGCACTTCACATAATTAAAAATGAGCCAGAAAGAGTTGCACATTTAACCGAAGTTGCAGAATATATGAGAGAATGCTTAAGAGCAAGGGGAGTTAAGTTTGCCGATAGCAAAGCTCCAATCATTGCACTCTTTACCTATGAGCAAGAAATAACCCTAGCTGTTTGCAAAAGATTATTTGAAGAGGGTGTATATGCAAACCCAGTTCTGCCACCAGCAACACCTCCAGGACAATGTCTTGTTAGAACAACCTATACCACAACACACAAAAAGGAAGAGCTTGAAGAGGCAGCAGATATTATTGCTAAAGTCTTTGCCGAATTTAATTTAATAAATGACTAAAATTAAGCGATTAACTTCGTTCTTTAAAAAATCTCCACACACTATTTACAATTATCAAAATCCTGTGTGGAGATTTTTTAGTGCCTTGTTTCTCACTCAATTTAAGCCGTTTAAAAAATTGATACTTAGCCTTGATACTAGCACTCAATTTTAAGCGATTAAATAATTGTCATGTTGAGCTTGTTGAAACATCTCAACCATAAAAAACAATTTTTTTAAATTATTGTCATGGTGTTGAGACAAACCCTCAAAATCATGTTATAATAAGCTTAGCGAAAGGGGCTGGGGAGGTTCTCCAAGGAGGGGAATAACCTATTTACAAATAAAATGGGTTATGATATAATATTGCCAAGGAGTGAATTATGTTAAATAACGCAAGAGCAGAACAATTAAATAAGTTAATCGCTGAAAGAAATGCTCAAATTAAAGCATTGGAAGAAGAAGTTTCTGAAATGCAGGCAGAATTGAATATTTTTTATAAAATAGATGAAGCTAAGCAGCTAATAAAAAAACATGAAGAAAAAATAAAAGAATACAAAGCACAGTTTGATTCTACTGATTGGCATGCGAATTATGAAGAAGCTTACGAAGATAAAAATTGGCATGCTTTGCATATTGCAGAAAAGTACATTAGAGATGAAAAATATCTTCAAAGTCAAATAAACGAAGAAGAAATAGAAATAAGAAAATTACAAGAATATATAAAATCTCTAGAAGAGAAGCTTAAAACAATTTATGAAAAAGTTCTTTTGGAAGAAGATTCAGAGCAAGCTGAACCAGCACAACAATAAAAAACACCCTAAAACTTAGGGTGTTTTTTTATTTATTATTCATCATCATCTTCATCTTCAAGCCCCATAGACTTATAAAAGTCATCAAGTGTTACTTCTGCTCCAGTTAGGTCAATTTTGTCTATAGGAATTTCCACAAAGCCTTTTTCATTAGTGTTATATTCATCAAGGCAAGCCCCACAGTTGTTGCAAATTTTGTTTGGGTCAAGGTCGCAAAGGTCGCACTCGCCGCAGTCATCACATTTTTTAATTTCGTCCAAAACACACATTCCGTTCTCGTCGCCATGTTTATCAGATGTTCTCATATTCATTTCTCCTTACAAGCACATTTTAGCATAAAAAGATTTATATAACAATAGAAATTACTATAAATTTATATTGACAAGATTTTTTTGTTTGTGTTATAATCATTTTGCACTTAGGGGTGTAGTTCATCGGTAGAATAAGAGTCTCCAAAACTCCTGAGGAGGGTTCAACTCCTTCCACCCCTGCCACATAGCCAAACAAACGGCATTTAATTAAAAACACACATTTTTTGTGTGTTTTTTTGCTGTCTTAGGCTCATTTTGTCACCAAACGAAAATTCAATATTACTTTCTTTTATGTCAACTTTTTTAATTGTCATAATTTTTATTTGAATTTAAAAACTTTTATGCTAAAATGGGTTTGGAGAAAAATATGAAATTAATTTTAATTGCTGGCACAGATGAAAACCTAAATAAAATTGCTGCTAAACTAAAAACCGCTTCAGATGAAATTGCCATTTTGTCAGATTATTTGGTGGATGAGGATGAACTAAGAAGCTTGCAATCAAAAACTGAAAACTACGGCGAAATTATAATACTTTCAGACACGCTTTACGGAATGGTTAATTCTTGTTTAATTAAATTAATTGAGGCTTTAAATGGGCAAAAATTGACCTTAAATAAAATAATAACATTTATTTTATATGCAGATAACCAAACATCTCTTGCAGAAAAATATCTAAACGAGGCAGGCAAGTCTTTAAATTTGAATTTGGGCGGCATATTTATAATTAAAGCCCCAAAAAACACTTTAACTGCTGAATTAGATTTATATGAACAGATTTTCACAGTGGGAACAAAATTGGTTGAAAGAGAGTCAAAATCTCAAGCAATCAGTGGAAAAGTGATAATTTACACCGATGGTGCTTGTTCAGGAAATCCTGGTGCTGGTGGCTGGGGGGCTGTGCTTATTCATGGTGAAAAAAAGAGAGAAATCTCTGGCTTTGACCCAATCACAACCAACAACAAAATGGAGCTTACTGCCGTCATCAAAGCATTATCAGAGCTCAAAAAGCCATGCAAGGTAGAGCTTTATTCAGACTCAGCCTATGTTGTGAATGCCATAACTCAAAACTGGCTAAATGGCTGGAAAAACAATGGTTGGCTTGGCAGTGATAAAAAACCGGTCAAAAACCAAGACCTTTGGAAAGAACTTGATGCTTTAATAAATAAGCATGAGGTTAATTTTAACAAGGTTAAAGGACACTCAGACAATGAGTTAAACAACAGGTGTGATGCACTTGCCACTGGCGAAATAGCAAAACATGCAAACGAAGAATAAATTTGTCATTCTGAGCGAAGTCAAAGAATCTCAACCAATTAGTTGCTTTAAAAGCTGGCACAAGAAATTGGGTTAGAATTACAGGCAAGGTATTGATTGTTTATGATATTGAGCTTAAACAAAGAATGATTGACGAGAATTCTATTTTGAATAAACGATACAAAAATGCTAATGATAGTGAGTTTGCTCTAATTAAAATAATTAAGCAGAATGTAGAAATATTTTAATTTCTGCAATAAATAATTCAATAAAAAACCACCAAAACTGGTGGTTTTTATTATGTCATTACTAAACATTAAAGTTTCTTGAATAGAATAGTGCACAGTGAATTCCAGTAGAAATAAGTGGTGCAAAGCTAACAACAAGTGGAACAATCCAGTTAAGGTGATTGTATCCTGCCTGAGCAAATGAATAGAATCCAATTTGAAGGTTAACACAATAGGTGATAAGCAAAAGTTGCACGGTTATTATCGCTGAAATAAAGAACATTATTCCTGCAGCATATTTGGCTGGTATCTTTTTATATGGATTTAGCAAATACATAACGGTTGAATATATTGCATAAACGCCAAAAGGAATAAATCCATAAAGGAAGCAAATAAATGAGAAACCAGTTGTGTTTTTAAAATTGGTTGCTCCCAAAATTAGGTAGAGTGCAGAAAGGATAAATACATAACCAAATAATAAAATGAAGCTTTTAATAATGTTAAGCTTGTTAATAAGCAAATAATTTTTGTCAAATTCAGAAACTTCTTCTTTTTTGAACTCAGTAACTTTAATGCCTTCTTTTTCAAACTCATCTTTAAGAGTGTTAATGTCTTTTGCTTTTTCAAGACTATCAGGTTTGTTTGTGGTAACTTTTGAATAAGCTCCAAGGTTTTGAAGTTTTTGTTTTGGAACGTTATTTTCAGTTTTTACAAAAGAATTATATTTTGGCTCAAAGCTTTCTTGTTGATTGGTATTTTTAAATAAAATTTCATCAAATGATGCTTGACCAACTTGATAGTTATCATAAACAGGGTCACTATAAGAATAAGGGTCATCTTTATTCCATGTGTTCCATAGCTCGTCATCGCTTTCAATGTGCTCAATAGGTTCAGAAACATAAGGTTCTTGTTGTTGAACAGGTTCTTGAATTACTGGACTTGTAACAGGCTCAGTGTGGCTAACTGAAATTTCAGGTTCCTCTTGAATAGGTTCAGGTTCAACTTGAACTTTTGGTTCATTGTAATTTATTGTATTCTCAAATCTAGGAGTAGTAAGTGGGGCAGTAACAACTCTGTTTGCCTCATTTTCATCTTCAGATGCATGATATTCATTGGTGTAACCATTAAGTCCAAGCTCATTCAACTCATCAAGGAAATCACTTTTGCTTGTTTCAGCAAAAACAGTAGGTTCATTTTCAATATTTTCATAAGAAATAGAATAGTCATTGTCATCGCTGTCATCTTCAATTGTTTCTTCAACTGGTTGTTCATAGCTAAAGGCAACATCATCGTCATAACCAATATCTTCAATTTCTGCATCTGTTTCTGAACCCTCTTTCATTTTAAAATTGTTGAGTAGTTCAATATTTTTTTCAAATTCACTTAAAGTTTCATCAACTTCGTCAGAGGAGTCATTTACGCCCAAATCCATAATGTTTTGTTGAATATAATCTGGCTCATCATTAATTTCTTCATTTTCATTTGAAATTTCTTCAATTTCTTCAGATTCCTCAAGTTCTGGCTCGTTTACCATTTGAATTTGTTTAACATAAGATTTTTTATCACCATAATATTCATTTATAACATCAGCATCTGCATTTCTAAGGTTATAAAGTATATTGTTTTCTTGAGATTTATATTTGTCTGCATCTTCACTATATCCGTCACCACCAAAAGTTCCAATTTGTTCAGAAGCAGAAGAGTCAACATAAACAGGTTCATCTTTAAGGGGTGAGTTGTCGCTTTCAATAACTTCTTCTTCCTTAGGAACATAAACTACTTTCATGTTTTCAGGAACATTTTCAACTTTAGAAGGCTCTTCATCTTCGTTATATTCAAATTTTTTGCCTTCAATAATTTTGTCATAATCATTCTTTTTAACAAGTCTATAGTCAGCAGTATGTTCACCAAGAAGGTTGTCAATAATAAATTTAGACTTAGACCATTCGTCTTGTTTTTTATAAAGCTGCTCATAACCTTTGTCTGTGAGTTTATAATAGTGTCTTCTTCCACCAATGTCACTTTCTTTCCAGTATGAAGAAATAAGCTCTTGGTTTTCAAGACGCTTCAAACAGCTGTATAGGGTTGGTTGTTTAAGTTCATAAGTTCCGTTAGACTTATTTTCAACTTCCTTAATAATATCAAGACCATACATATCACCATTAAGCATAGTCTTAAGGATAATTGTATCAATATTTCCACGGATTAAATCACTATCAATATTTTGCATATTTTACGCCCTTAAGTTTATTTTGTGCTTGTAATTATAAATTTACTTAATTTAATAATAATATTTATATTTATTTAAGTCAAACATTTTTAGGAAATAGTTTTTGCGACAAATAATCTCTTTAATCACAAAAAATCATATTCTAAATATATTTTTTTTAATAATTTAGTTGCAAAAAAGTATCTAAAAGGTTGTATAATCTAGTAGGAGTAAAACATGATAACACCAGATTTTATTGAAAGGTCAAACAGAAAAACGCTCTCACTTGCCGTTATGAAAGACGGAAATGTGGTGGTTAAGGCACCAATCAGCGTAAAAGATGAAATTATTAGGCGTTTTGTTGAAGATAAACAGAACTGGATAAGAGAAAAGCTATATTTAATAAACCAAACAAAAGCCAAGTTTGACGATGTCACAAACTATAAAAAATTTATGCTCTATGGCAACAAATACTCACTTTTTCTTTCAGATGTTAGAAAGATAGAGGTAAATGATAACTTTCAAATTGTTATGCCAAGAAAGACTGAAGAGGAAAAAATATTAAAAAATCTCAAAACTTGGTATAAAAAGACTGCAAAGCAAATACTTAGTGACAGGCTTGCATTTTTAGAGAGTAGGCTAAGACTCAAGTCTCAAATTATGAAAATAAGTGATAGCCGTGGCAGATGGGGTAGTTGTAACTCAAAAGGTGTTATTTGCTTCAATTGGAGAGTTATTATGCTTCCACCAAGGGTCATTGATTACGTTATTGTGCATGAGCTCTGTCATCTAGTTGAAATGAATCATAGCAAAAACTTTTGGAAACTTGTTGAAAAATTTCTTCCAAATGCTGCCGAACTTAAACAAGAAATAAAGGAATATGGATTTTTACTTACAACATTCAATTAAGAAGTAGCTCAAAAAAACTGAAAAAATTTTCAGTTTTTTCTTTTATTTTGAGAGTGATTTGTGGTATACTTATTGCATAAAAGGAAATTAAACTCAGCCGAAACATAAAATTTTGTCAAAAAATAAAGTATTATGTATGACATAACACTTGAAAATTACAGCATTTATGAGTTTTATTTAATTTTGGAGAGATGCTATGAAAATTATTTATCTTCATCATGCAAATCGCAATAGAGGTAACCCAAGTAGCCAAGAAGACGGAATAACTGAGCTTGGAAAAAAAGATGCTATGCTAACAGCAGAACTTCTTTTGTCTATGAAAGAGAAATATCATATTTCAGAAATCTATACTAGCACATTTTTTAGATGCACAGAAACTGCTAAAATTGTGAATGAAAAGTTAGGGTTAAAAGTTAACTTAGACCCACGTTTTAATGAATATAAAAGCATGGGTGAAGAGTCTTGGACTGAGTGCCAGACTAGAATAACTGAGGCCATTTTAGATATAATTAAAAGCCATGCAGATGAAGAAACCATAATTTGTGTAACAAGTGGATTAAACATTTCACCATTTTTGTCGCTAGTTTATGGTATAAAACCAAACGAAAATGTACCATTTATTGGTGTTCCAAGTTGCTCACCAATAATACTTGATATTGATAAGTCAAAATTTATTTAAATTACAGGAGAAAAAATTATGTTACTTGAAGAATTTGATTCAAATCCAGTGGGAATGTATGATCCAAGCATATTACATGAAAAAATTCCAAATTTTCCAAAAACTTGTGTATCTTTCTTTTCTTATAAACTTATGGAAGAGTTTGTGGAAAGGTATAAACCAGAAATTGTTGCAGAATACGGAACTTCTGTTATGCCATTTTTTTCAGTTTATAAAATAAATTATAAGGGTGAAGATATTGCAGTGGTTCAAGCCATGGTCGGCGAACCACTTCAGGTTGGAAATTTTGATGAACTTATTTTTATGGGAGTAAAAAACTTTTTATTGGTTGGAAGTTGTGGTTGTTTAGAAAAAAATATTGAAGAATATTCACTTATTGTTCCAACAAGTGCACTTAGAGACGAGGGCACAAGTTTTCATTATCAGCCACCAAGTGACGAGATTGAGCTTGAAAAAGAGGCTGTTGAAGTGGTTGAAAATACACTAAAAGACCTTAAAATTAAATATGCAAAAGGCAAAACATGGACAACTGATGCTATTTTTAGAGAAACAAAAGATAAAGTTGAAAGAAGAAGAAGCCAAGGGGCAATTACGGTTGATATGGAATGTGCTGGAATGGCGGCAGTTGCAAAATTTAGAAATGTTCACTTTGCTCAAATTTTTTATGGTTCAGATGACCTTAGCTTAGAAGAATATGATGCAAGAGATTTAATAGACAATAAAGATATAATGAAAATTGCCAAAATTATTCCTATAGGTATTGAGTGTGCATATAATATGGCAAAACATTTTAATGAAAAAGAACAAAAGCAAACGGTCGTTAAAAAATCTTGCAAAAAGCAGACCAAAACAAAAAAATCTTGCAAGAAATCAATAAAATCTAAAAAATAAAATGTAAAGGAGAGAGATA
>CATLBG010000042.1 GCA_949878595.1 uncultured Clostridia bacterium | reverse complement strand
TTAGTTAAATTCTTAAGATTTTGTCGCTTTTTTATTCAAAAGTTCCTTTGATGTTAGCAAAAATTTCTTTAGTTCTGTAAAATTTTCAGAACAAGTTTTAAACTTATTAAACCTAATAAGTGGTTTTTCTGTTAAACTAGCTGAACAATTTAGCCTAAATTTAAATAACATTTCACCCAAAATTTCACTAGAAAGAATATCTTCTTTTTTTTCAAAAACAAGCCTTATTTCTGCACCAAATGAATTAACTTCTATGGCATTTAGTTTGCCTGAAAGTTGACGAACTAGTGAAATATCCATAAGGTTCAAAACGACCTCTGGAATTTTTCCATAACTTTCTGTGAGCTCTCCCTTAAGTTTTTCTAACTCTTCAAGAGATGCAAGCAAAGAAATTCTCTTATAACATGTCATTCTCTCTTCACTCACTGCAATATATGTATCCGGAACATAGGCATCAAGTGCCACTTTGATTAGCACATCTTTAGTGGTTTCTAATTTTTCACCCCTAAGTTCTTTGACTGCTTCTGAAAGCATTTTTGCATAAAGGTCATAACCAACTTTTTGCATATGACCACTTTGCTCTGCACCAAAAATATTTCCACCACCTCTAATTTCAAGATCACGCATGGCAAGCTTAAAACCACTACCAAACTCACAAAACTCACTCATCGCATCTAACCTTTTATATGCCTCTTCAGTGAGCGATTTATGATAATCATAAGTAAAATATGCAAATGCCATTTTGCTGCCCCTGCCAACTCTTCCCCTAATTTGGTAAAGCTGAGAGAGTCCTAGCTTATCACTTTCAATAACAATTAGTGTATTTGCATTTTCAATGTCTATTCCATTTTCTATTATTGTGGTGCAAATCAAAACATTTGCCTTTTTTGAATAAAAGTCATAAATAACTTCTTCAAGTTGCCTTGGTGGCATTTGACCATGTGCAACAAGTATCTCTGCTTCTGGAACAACTTTTTTAACATGCTCTGCAAAGTTATAAATTTTTTCTACACTATTAAATAAAATAAATACTTGCCCGTCTCTTGAAAGTTCTCTTTTTATGGCGTCAGATAAAAGTGCGTCTGTATATTCTGTTACATAAGTTTGAATTGGCAATCTTTCACTTGGAGGTGTAGAAATAATACTTATGTCTCTGATGCCTGAAAGCGACATATTGAGAGTTCTTGGAATTGGAGTTGCGGAGAGAGTAAGCACATCAATATTATTATATTTTTCTTTAAGTTTTTCCTTATCCTCCACACCAAACTTTTGCTCTTCATCAAGTACAATTAAACCCAAATTTTTAAATACAACATCTTTGCTAAAAACTCTGTGAGTTCCAAATACTAGGTCAACGCTTCCATCTTTAATACCCTTTAAAATTTTGTTAACCTGTGTTTTTGTCTTGAATCTATTTAAAACTTCTATGCTTACGCCAAAGTCTTGCATTCTTGCCATAGCTGTGTTGTAATGCTGTTCAGAGAGGATTGTCGTTGGTACAACAAAACAAACTTGTTTGCCATCCATAATTGCCTTAAAGGCTGCTCTGAGTGCAACCTCAGTTTTCCCGAATCCAACATCACCGCAAAGAAGCCTATCCATAACTTTTCCAGATTCCATATCTTTTTTTATTTCAGAAATTGAACTTAATTGATCTTCTGTTTCTGAATATGGAAACGCATTTTCAAATTCTGTTTGGAGACTATTATCTTCAGAAAAAGCAAAGCCTTTTATTTTTTCTCTTTTTGCATAAAGCTCAGTTAAATTTATTGCTAACTGTCTAACAGATTTTTTTACTCTTTCTTTAACTTGAGCAAATTCAGTGCCACCGATTTTACTGAGTCTTGCAGGCTTTTCTGCACCAGAAAAACGACTGATTAAATTCATCCCAGATGTTGGAACATAAAGCTTATCTTCATCTCTATAGCGAATAACAACATAGTCTTTAGTGCCAAGGTTTCCAGTAAGCTGAGTCACACCTTCACACACGCCAATTCCATGAAATTCATGCACAACATAGTCACCAATTTTTGGAATGCTAAAAATGTTTTCCTTCCCAGAAGTTAGACCTTTTTGTTTTCTTTTTTTTGCAAATAAATCATAGGTTCCTATAACCACAACTTTTTCGTCTGGGAGCACAAATCCTGAATCATAACCATTTTCAAAAATTGCTGATTCATTGTTAAAAATATCTCTTTTTTGCTCATTTTCTGCAATTTTGAGCGAAATATCATGTGATTCAAGAATATTTTGTGTAGTTTTTGCTTGTGCTTCACTACCTGCTAGAATATAAACTTTGTATCCTGAAAGAATATATTTTTTTATATCAAATGACAGTTCTTTCAAATTATGAGTATATTTTGAACATGGATTTGTTACATAAGAAAATACGCCGTCAGATTCAAAAAATTTGTTATTGTTTGTAATTTTTAAAAAGCCTACTGCTGTGTGATTTTTGAAATTAGATAGAACCTGATTTTCACTAAAAATACAAGGTGTTTTTGCAAGCATTAGTCCAGAGTTTGATAGTTCTTTTATTCTCTCTGAAGTTTCCTTAGAAAAGTTTGAAAGCCTATCATAAACTTGCTTGCACTCATCAATCACTATAGTAAATTTATCATTACCAAAATAATCAAGAATACTAAACTTTTCACCTGATAGATAACTTTGCAAAAAGTTTAGTGCATAGCCCCTATCACCAAGTTCAAGCCTGCTAAGACAATCTTCAATTTGAGCATTTAAAATGGTTTCAGTTTTTGAATCTTCTGTTTTATTATTCTTAAGATTTTCAAGATTAAGAATAATATTTTTTAGGTCTTCTTCACTTAAAAACAAATCTGAGCAAGGGCAAATACAAAGTTCAGTCACAAGCTTTGTGCCCTTCATCGTTTGCATATCAAAAATCTTTATTGTCTCTATTTCTGTGTCAAAAAAATCTATTCTATAAGGCACATCACTTCCCATTGGAAAAACATCAACAACATCGCCTCGTCTAGAGAATTGTCCAACACCAAAAATTATCTCTTCTTTTTTATATCCAGCAGAAGCAAGCTTTTTATCAAGTTCTTCAGGAAAGATTTTTTCACCAGACTTGAGATTGATTATATTTTCTTTAAACGTTTTTGGATTTGGCAAAAAGTTAAACAATGACTCAACTGGACAAACAATAACATCAGCTTCACCAAAAGCCACATTAAATAACGTTTTAGTCCTAATTTCAAACCTATCATTTGTGGTTGCCTTTTTATATAAAAAACTATCAGGAATACTTGGCATTAAATATACCCTTTTTCCAAGCATGCTAAATGAAGAGAGTGCTTGATTTGCAGTGACCTCATCAGCAGTAACATATATTAATTTTTCACTTAGGTCAGAAGAAAGAGCTACACGCATAGAATTTTGCACGCCAAAAATTGAGCAGGACTTTCCTGCTCTAACCATTTGTATCATCTTCTTAAAACCATTCAAGTTTTCAAAACCAAAACGGTTATTTATGTTTTCCATTCTTTTCTGAATTTCCATTAAATTTAGCCATGAGCGATTCAAAATCATCGCCTGAAACGAAGTCCAAAACAGCTTCTTCAGCTTTCTCTAAACCACGCTTTTGAATATCTGTCATCTTCATTTTTGATAGCACAAAATTTGCCAAGTCTTGGTGTTCATTTTGTTTGCCAATTCCAACTCTAACTCTTAAAAAGTTTTGGTTTCCTGTTTCTGCAATTATGCTTTTTAGCCCATTATGAGTGCCCGCAGAACCAGACTTTCTTAGCCTAACTTCACCCGGGTTTTGATCTATATCATCAACAATTACAAGCACATTGGAAATATCAATATTAAACTTCTTCATGAAACTTTTAACTGATTTTCCACTCTCGTTCATATAAGTTCTTGGCATTGCAAAAATAAATTTGTCTATTTCATTTCTATATTCACAATAATCAGCTTCACAGCCTCGATTATTTATTTTAACTCCAAGTCTTTCTGTCACTTTACCAAGAACCATAAAACCAGCATTGTGGTTTGTGTTTTCATATTCTTTTCCAATATTTCCAAGCCCAACAATAAGTTTCATAGACTCTCCTAATTATTTCTTTTCGCCCAAAATTTTTGAACAAGGACTAATAACATCATTCTGCTTAACTAAGACTGGACTGTCTGTTCCAATCACATAAGAATTTTTACCAATAAATGCATTTTCTAAAACATTTGCGTTGTCTGCATAGCAATTTTCACCAAGAATGGCGTTAGTTTTAAGTGCGGAATTTGTTAATTTTCCACATAAGCAAACTCTTGCCCTTTCATGAACCACTGAATGATTTACAACTGCTCGCATTTCAATAACTGCACCATCTTTAACTATTGAGTTTTTGATAACTGCACCTGTTTCAATAATAGAATCATTTCCAATTTTTGAATTAGAAATAATTGCACCCTCTTGAATGACTACATTTTCACCAATAAATGAACCACTGAGAAGTGATACACTAGAACCAACTTCTGTGCCTGAACCAATATAAACATTTGAGTTTAGATTTGTAAGTTTTTCATTTTCAAACACAACACCATTTTTTTTGTGAAAATTGAACATACGCTTTGTGAGAGTTTCTTTTGCATATGCAAGATCTTCAACTGTTTTAACTTCAAAAAAGTCATTTGTTGGCAAAGTATAAGAAAGACTTGCATATATTTCATCTATATTTGCAATATATTCATTTTTCAAAATATATCCTTTTTTAAGCCTACAAACATTAAGCCTCTTTCTATAGGCAAAACCAAGCATATCTTTAATCTTATTTTTAGTAATAAGAGGTGTGCTTGCAAAAAGAACAACAGTATAATCTTTTTGGCGAACGTAAGGCTTAATTAAGTCTAAGAAATTCTCCCTATCAGAAAGAGTTAAAAAAATCGGTTTATCTGGACAAGACTTACCAGTCCAATCAGCTAAAGTTTCACCACAAATTTTTTGTTCATAAATTCTACTAGAGTATCCTTCAAAAGATTTTTCTTCGCATAGCACAACATAGTTTGCTGAAACATCTAAACTATCGTCTTCTACAAACTCATGTTCTTCACTTGCAATAATTTCTTCTATAATTGTTTTTTCTATTGTTTCCATACTAAAATTTTATAATTTTAAAAAATCTTTGTCAAGCACAAAATAAAAGAGAAAGTCTTGATTTAAGATTTTCTCTTAGATTTAAAGTAATTTGAAACAAGAATGCCACACTCTTCACCTAAATTACCACCAAAAATGTTTATATTGTGATTAAGATTTGCTTTTTCTGCAATTTCAGCAGTCGAAATTGAACCATTTGTTATTGATGCACCAAAATATAAATTATCTAACCTTGCATTTAAAATTGCCCCCATGCACATAACACATGGCTCAAGACTCACATATATATCACAGCCATTTAATCTAAAGTCTCCAAGTTTTTTGCAAGCTTTTCTTATTGCCAAAATTTCTGCATGAGCTGTTGCATCTCCACTTGATTCACGCTTATTATAAGCAGATGAAACAATATTTCCATCTTTCACAACAACTGCCCCAACTGGCACTTCATCTAATGCCTCTGCTTTTCTTGCAAGACTTATTGTCTTTTTCATAAACTTTTCATTATACATTATTTTTATCTCTGACTATATTATAAGCAAACTTTAGATCTTTTGCAATAAATTTATGGTGTTCATAAATTTCACTTAAATGATTAACCGATATTGGGTGAATAAGATTATCATTTCCAACTTCAATTGTGAGCGATGGAATTTTTAGTTCACTTATACACCAATCTTTGTACCCCCCAGAACTTATCATTTCTGGATTTTTAATCTCATAGCCTGTGCTTGCTGCAAATCTCTCTGCAATGAGCTTATCTCTCTGAAGTTCAAAACCACTTTGGAAAAAATTGTAATAGATTTCTTCACCTTTGCTGTGGAAACTTATCGTTATAAATGGCTTTATGCTTCTGGTGTAATCTGCAATCAATTTGGTTTCTTTTGCACTTTCTGCAAACCAACCAGCAAATCCTTGACTAGAAGGAATAGTTGAACCAATATTTGTGCCAAACTTTGCATCAAAATTATTATTTAAATCTACACCTAAGCCGTTCGCTTTCCAAAGAGAAAAATCCTGACTATCTAAGTTTATGCCAAGTATTGTCTTTCTAAATTTTTCTGGTGCGGTTAATACTCCACCAGTGCAAAGCTCAATTCCATCTGGATTAGACATTACTATAATACAAATATTAAATTCCTGAATATCATCAAACAATCCATCATCTAACATTTTGCAAACAAGGTCAACTGTGATATGTTCTCTTGCATGCATACCAGCTATCAAAAAAGCAGTAGAAAGACCCACTCCACTGGATTTTTCTACTGCAAAAATATCTCTATTAAATTGTGATTTTCCAAGGCTTGTTACCTTGTATTTCTTTTTATAAATTTCAAGTTTAGATAATAATGATTTATAGTCCATTAAATGCCAAAGCCATCAAGAAGAGAAATTATCCATTCAGCCACAAGATATAAACCTGAAGCAACAAACATTACTATGCAAGGAATAGATAATTTTTGCTTTTCTTTTGTTTCTTTGCCATCAGCAGAACTTGCTGCTGTGCTTGATTCACCAAAATTTTCACTATCAGAAACTTTCATAATAGTTTGCTCAGCTTCTCCATCAACAGAAATTGTTGTTTCTGCAGAATTTTCTGAAAGAGCTAAGCTGCCTGTGCTATTAAGCCTATCGCTTTCCTCAATAACCTTTTTAATTAACCTTTTAACTATACAATAACCCACATATGCCCAAAGCAGTGAAATGATTAATTCTATTAAAACTGAAATCCATGGATTTACTGCAACTGTATTAACTGTATCTGTAACAGTTTCAACAGTTGAACTATCTATGCCACTTGTTGCAACCTCAAATAAATATGACTGTGTGATTGAAATGAAGTTATTGAAAAAGTGAACAATAACACCAATCCAAAGGTTTCCTGATTTAATAAATATGTAACCAATAATGAGCCCTATAACAAACTGATGAACTGTTTGCTCTGCATTGCCATGCATAATCATGAATATAAGAGCTGATACAACTATAGCAATTTTTTCACCATATGCCTTAAATCCTGATTCAATAACTCCCCTAAATAATAGTTCTTCAAAAATAGCTGGTGCAATGCAAGTGATGATGACATAAATTAAATATGTCCAGAAATTTCCAAACTCAAAGTCTGGCAAAACTGATCTATAGCCACACACATATAAAAAGTCAACAAATGTGTTTGTGAGAGATGCAAAGAATATTAAACAAACTAATGAAATTAAAAATGAATAACCAACAATTTTTCCACTAATTTTTTTATTCATGCCAGTTGCTGGAATCATGTCAACTTTTCTAATTTTAGCGAGTGTCCATGCAGCAGCTGCAAACAAAAATTCAATTAAAAACGATGCTGCATAATAAACAAATTTATTTGCTCTTATATATTGAGGAATAAATGAATAACCAAATACAAAAATAAAGTTAAACAAAATAAACAAAACACATGCAAAAGCAGAATCTGTTATATTGAATGATTTTCGTTTTTCTGTTTCAAGCAAATTTTCCATCTTATTCCTCCTTTAAAATAAAATTGTTTCCATGTTTATGTTGATATGATAATCTAACAAACACATCTTTGTCAAGAGAAAGCCCTAAGCTTTCAAAGTAGTCTGCAAAGTTAAGATATGCAATCTCATATGTGTTGTTATTTTCAGAAATATGAGACAAAATAAAGCATTTTGTTCCTGACTTATAAAGTTCTCCTGCAAGCTCTAGTGATTGAGCATTTGAAAGATGTCCTTTGTTCCCTGCAATTCTTCGCTTTATATTATATGGATACTTTCCGCCAAATAACATAATTTCGTCATAATTAGACTCTAAAATTACCATTTTTGCGTTTTTTAGTGCATTTTTTACATTTTCATCAACAACTCCAATATCTGTTGCAATGCCAAGTTTTGATTTGCTACCAACTGCATTCAATACAAATCCAACAGGGGCAATTGCATCATGACTAACTGCAAAAGGCAAAACTTCAATTTCACCCACTACAAACTTTTCAAGCAAAATTTTGTGGAGTCTTTCTTCTTTGAAAACCACACCATCAAGCAAATTGCTTTCAGCAAGTGCAGTTTCAATATAAAAATCTATATCATATTTTTTTGCAAGTATCTTTAATGCCTTAACATGGTCTATATGTTCATGAGTTATTAGCACTGCATTAATATCACTTAATTTTTCATCAATCTCGCCAAGTCTTTTAATGAGTTCTTTTTCTGAAAGACCAACATCAACCAAAAGCTTAGTATTATTAAAATGAACAAATGTTGAATTTCCTTTGCTGCCAGATGCCAAATTTACAATACGCATAATTTCTCCTAATAGAAGAAATTATAACACAACTTTTTATTTTTTGAAATTGTTTTATGACAAAATTTAATTTATACTTGCAATGATAGTTGTTCCGTTTAAATAGCCATCAAAAAACCCATTTAAATCTTTATGACAAGCCGACTCAAAAGCATCATAAAAATCAGATTTGGTTGCAATTTTAAATTTGTTATTCTCAAAATATTTTTTTAAACCATTCACCAA
>CATLBG010000041.1 GCA_949878595.1 uncultured Clostridia bacterium | reverse complement strand
AAAGAATCATGGGATTAATCCCATGATTCTTTATTTCTCAAATTTAACATACACACGCTTGTTGTTCTTTTTTGCAGAAGTTTTAACAACTGTTCTGATTGCTGTTGCAACCTTTCCACTTCTGCCAATAATCTTTCCAAAGTCTTCTTCAGCAATTTTAACAGTATAAACTGTTTCCCTCTCTTTGTCTTCTTCTTTGATTTCAACAACTTCAGGATTGCTTACTAAGTTTTTTATAATAAATTCAATTAATTCTTTCATTTTTCACCACCGAATTTATTATTCTGCTGCTTTAGTTGTTTTTGTTGTTGACTTTGTTGTTGATTTTTTTGCTGCTGGCTTTTTTTCAGCTGTTGCTTTTTCTGCTTTTGGCTCTGCCTTTTTAGCAGCTGCTTTTTTTGCTGGTTTTGCTTCTGCCTTTTTTTCAGCCTTTGTGCTAACGCCTGCTTTTGTTAAAAGTGCTTTAACTGTTGCTGTTGGTTGAGCACCATTATTAATCCAAGTTTTTGCCTTTTCTGCATCAATCTTAACTTCTTCAGGATTTGTAAGTGGATTGTATGTTCCAATTAAGTCAATATATTTTGCATCTCTTGCAACTCTTGAATCTGCAACAACTATACGATAAAAAGGTGACTTTTTATCTCCAAGTCTTGTAAGTCTCATTTTAACTGCCATTTTTTCTTCCTCCAATGTTTTTTATTTATCATCACAGCATTTAGCTGGTATGAGCTATTAGAATTTAAATTTTCCACCAAGCATTTTTTGAAGTTTGCCATTGTTCATGTTCTTCATCATAAGCTTGGTTTGCTCAAATTGCTTCATAAGTGAATTAACCTCTTGAATTGTTGTGGCACTGCCCGCTGCAATTCTCTTTCGATTGCTTGCCTTGATTAAGTCTGGATTCATTCTCTCTTTTTTTGTCATAGACTGAATGATGGCTTTATATTTTTTGATTTTGTTTTCATCAATATCAGCCATTTTGAATTTTGAACCCATTCCTGGAATCATTGCTGCAATATCTGCCAAGTTACCCATTTTGCCAATTTGTTCAAATTGAACAAGAAAATCTTCAAAAGTAAATGTGTTTTTGCGGATATTTTCTTCTATCTTTTTCATTTGGGCTTCATCTACACTTGCCTGAGCTTTGTCTATAAGTGTTAAAACATCACCCATTCCAAGAATTCTTGAAGCCATGCGATCTGGATAGAATGGCTCTATATCACCAATCTTTTCACCTGTTCCACAAAACTTGATTGGTTTGCCTGTCACTGCCTTAACTGAAAGTGCCACACCACCACGGGTGTCACCATCTAGTTTTGTTACAAGAACACCAGAAATTTCTAATCTTTCATTGAACTCTTTTGCAACATTGACTGATTCTTGACCAGTCATGGCATCAATAGTGAGAAGTATTTCAGTAGGCTTAACTTCCTTTTTAATATTTTCAAGCTCTTTCATTAAATCTTCATTAATCTGAAGTCTGCCCGCTGTATCAATAATAACAACATCATTGCCCATCTTTTTAGCTTGAGCAATTGCCGCTTCTGCAATTTTAACTGGATTGGCTGTGCCCTTTTCAAAGAAATCAACACCTGCATTTTTTGCACCAATCCTGAGCTGCTCAATTGCAGCAGGTCTATAAATATCGCATGCAACAAGCAAAGGTTTTTTTCCTTGTTTTTTAAGCATAGCACCAAGTTTGCCACACATAGTGGTTTTTCCCGCACCCTGCAAACCACACATCATGATAATTGTTGGTGGATTTGGACTAACTGTTAGTTTTGCATTAGTTTCACCCATCAAAGTTATAAGTTCATCACGAACAATCTTTATAACTTGTTGACCTGGAGTTAAACTATTTAGTATTTCTTCACCAATTGCTTTTTCAGAAACTTTGTTAATGAAGTCTTTTGCAACCAAAAAGTTAACATCAGCTTCAAGCAGAGCGACCCTAACTTCTCTCATTGCTTGTTTAATTTCAAGTTCTGTCAGTTTGCCATGCTTGGTGAGTTTTGAAAAAATATGGTTCAATCTATCGCCTAATGATTCAAATAAACTCAAAGTTATTCTCCTTAAATTTTTTCTATAATATTTATTGTATCACATACTGCAGTTTTTGCAGTAGCGATATTGCTATTTTCAATTTCAATTTTTGCCTTATTTAGTAATTTAATGCAAGTTTCAAGGTTTGTAACAATTTTGCATTTCTGCTCAAACTCTTTTAGTTGCCTTTTTGCTTTTGTGATTGCATCATGAACTGCCTGCCTTGAATAACCAGAAAGCTCTGCAACTTCACTTTCGCCAAGGTCTAAATTTAACACCTTGTCCATGACTTCATATTGCCTTTCAGACAAAAGTTTGCCATAGGTATCAAAAAGTTTTATTAAATTGTTGTGTTCTTCAATTTGCATAAATTTTCCTTGTAAAGCATTTTTACTTTACTTAATATAAGCCATTTTAAATGGTTTGTCAACTACTTTTATATATTTTCTTTTAATAAAAACACAGGAAATCCTGTGTTTAAACATTATTCAAAAATTGCATCGACAAAGTCTTTTGCATTAAATTCTAAAAGGTCATCAGCAGACTCTCCCACGCCAATATAGCGAATATCTACATTTGGGTGTTCGTTTGCAAGCTCTATAACAAAACCTGCTTTGCTTGTTCCATCAAGTTTTGTTACAACAATATCAGTGAGCCCCACAGCTTCATCAAATAATTTAACTTGGCTTAAAGAGTTTTGACCAGTTGTGCCATCTATTACTATCATTTTATGATATTCTGCTTCTGGATATTGTTTAGAAACAACTCCCCCAATTTTTTTAAGCTCTTCCATCAAATTTGTTTTATTGTGAAGTCTGCCAGCAGTGTCTATTAAAATTACATCAGCTGACTTTGCCTTAGCTGAAGCTATTGCATCAAACACAACAGCTGAAGCATCAGCACCTGCATCGCCAGAAACATATTTTGCCTTAACCCTATCAGCCCAAACTTTTAGTTGATCACCTGCCGCAGCACGGAAAGTGTCTGCTCCTGCAATGACAACTTTTTTACCAGCCTCAGAAAATTTTTGAGCAAGCTTTCCTATACTTGTTGTTTTTCCAACACCATTTACACCAACAACCATTATTGCAAGAGGATATGAAAATTCTTCCAAATCTTTGGTTAATTTTTCAGTTAAGGTTTCTTTTAACAGCTCTTTACATTCATCAGTTTTTTTGACTTTGCATTGTTTTATTTTATCTCTTAGTTCATCTAAAATTTCTTCTGTTGTGATTGCACCAATATCTGCACTAACCAAAATCATCTCTAGTTCTTCAAAAAAATCTTCATCAATTTCATTTCCAGTAAAAACATATTTCAGTTTTTCTGAAAATGATTTTTTTGTATTTTTTAGACCACTAGCTAGTCTTTGAAAAAATCCCATAATAACCTCAAGTTATAATATTTTAAGCGGTCGAGATGTTTCGACCTCGCTCAACATGACAATTTAATTATAATTCATAAAACTAATATATATTGCTTATTTTATATAGTTTTTTGTTTTTTTCTTGATAATTTTGCGTTTTTATATTTCACCATTATCAAGTTTGATAGCGTCTGAAAGTTTAACTGAAACAACTTTTGAAACACCTTTTTCTTCCATGGTTACACCATATAGAGCATCAGCAAGTTCCATTGTTGGCTTACGGTGAGTGATAACAATAAATTGTGTGTCACCTGAATAACGATGCAAATATTTTGCATATCTTTCAACATTGGCATCATCGAGTGCCGCTTCAATTTCGTCTAGCACACAGAATGGCATTGGACGGAGTTTTAGAATTGAGAACAAAATTGCAACAGCTGTGAGTGCCTTTTCACCACCTGACAAAAGAGTTATGCTTTGAAGTTTTTTGCCTGGTGGCTCTGCAATAACTTCTATGCCACATTCAAGTGGATTCTTTTCATCATCAAGACAAATATCTGCCTTTCCACCACCAAAAAGTTCTTTGAAGATTACTCTAAAGTTTTGTCTAATTTCTTCAAAACAACTATTAAATTTAACTTCCATAGTTTCAGTTAAGTTTTTAATGATTAGTCTCAAATCTTCTTGTGCTTTGACAAGGTCATCTCTTTGACGACTAAGATCATCATAACGTTCAGAAACAGTTTTGATGTCTTCTATTGCAGACAAGTTTACATTTCCAAGACGTTGAATTTTTCTCTTAACCTCTGCACATTCAGCAGAACCCTCTTTGATATTGAAGTCTGGAATTGCTTTTTCTTTTGCATCACCGTAGGTCATTTGATATTCTTCCCAAACACGATTTTGCATATTCTCTAAATCACTATCAATTTTAACAATTGCATTTTCTTCTTTCGCTCTTCTATCTCTAGCTCTTTGAATTTCTCCAGCAAGAAGCATTTTGTTTCCATCAGCTTCATTCATTTTTTGCTGGGCAATTTTCTTTTCTGTTGTGAGTTTGCTAATCTGCTCACTGACAGCATCAACCTTTTTGCCTTCAGCAGAAAATTCACTATTTGTCATGATTTCACTAATCTTTTGATTGTAATTATCAATCTCTTGATTATTTCTCTGAACCTCTAACAGGGTTTCCTTTGTTCGATATTCATTTTCAGCAGATGAAACAAAAATTCTCTCTAATGAACGTTCTATAACTCCAAGGTTATTCTTTTCGCTTTCAATCTTAAGTCTAATATCTCCAATTTGTGCAAAAAGTTCATCTCTAACAAGTCTTAATTTTCCAAAATCATCATTTGCTTGACGCTTACTTTCACTTGCTTGTGATTTTGCAGCACTAACATTTTCACTCTCTTTCAAAATAAGCTCAATTTGTCTTTGAACAAAGTCTATCTTATCTTGGTTTACTGACAAATTTACTCTTACTTCTGAAATATTTGTTGCAAGCTCATAACTCTGAGCTTCATATGCACTAAGGATTTCTTCTTGCTTTGCTTTATTCATTTCATATTCATGAATTTCATCAATCTTTTTTGAAAGTTCATCAGATTTTTTGATTTGCTCATTTTTAAGACTAGAATATGATTGTTCTAAACCAGTAATATCTTCTTTAAGCTCTGTCAGTTTATTTTTAAGTTCTTCAATTTCACGATCTCTGCCAATAAGTCCACTAGCATTTTCCTTTCTGCTTCCACCAGTCATTGAACCAGCAGTGCTTATGATGTCACCATCAAGTGTTACTACCCTTACTGAGAAACTTGTTGCCCTTGCAAATGCTGTAGCATTATCTAAGTTATCTGCAATAACTGTTGCACCAAGCAAACTTTTGAATACTGCTGAATAGTTCTCATCATAGCTAATTAGTTCACTTGCAATTCCTAGAATTCCATTCATATTGAGCTTTGTTGCAGCAAATGATGGGATATCTCTTGTTTTTACACTTGTGATTGGAAGGAATGTAACTCTACCAAATTTGTTAGTTTTTAAATAATCAATCAAACCCTTAGCATCATCTTCATTTTTTGTGACAATATTTTGAACACTGCTGCCAAGAGCCATCTCTATTGCAACTTCATATTTTTCTGGAACCTTCATAAGACTTGCAACAACACCAATAACTTTTCCACCAACAGATGAACCAGTTTTAGCTTGCTCTAAAAGTCTTTTTACACCTATCATGAAACCTTCATTATACTCTTTCATTTCAGTAAGCACATTAAGTTTGCTGAGGTCTGTATGATATTTTGCTTTTTTCTCTTCAATATTTTCACTTGCATTGTTTATTTCAGCATTAATATTATTAATTTCATTAACTAGGTCGCGACGTTCTGTGAGCTTAGTTTCTATCATAGCACTAAGCACTGCTATTTCTTTTTTAATTGCTTCAGATTTTTTTGAAAGCTCTTGTTGTTCATTATCTAAACTCTCTTTATCTTTTGTGAGAGAAGCACTCTTTTCTTTAAGAGACTCAAGTTCTGTTTGATATTTTAAAAGAGAAGATTTAATATCTCCCTGTTTTTCAATTACACTATAAAATTCTTCATCACTACTTTGAACATTAACAACACCAAGGTTAAGTTTTTCCATAGTCGTGTTGAAGTTCATTTCAAGCGATTTTAATTCATTTTCTAGATTTAAAATATAATTTTCGCTAGATTTCTTATCATTTTGCAGTTTTTCTGTTTCTTTTTGATTGCTCTCCTGCAAAAACTTACCTTGCTCTATTTGACCAATTAACTTTTCATTTTGCTCTTTTAAAATAGAAATCTTTTGATCAATAAGCCTAACTTCACCATTCTGTTTTTCAAGTGCAACAGACAAATTTAAAAGTTCATTTCTAAGTTCATTAATTGAGTCATCTAATTTTTCTATTTGTGTTTGACTAAGTTCATATTCTCTTGTGGCACTTTCAAACTCTGTTTGCCTTAGAGCAAGTTCTTCATCAATTGAGGCAATAACCTCATTTATTTTTTGTTTTTCTGATGATGAGTTTTCATAGCCATATACATAAATTGAAATTTCAAGCTCCTTTAATCTATTTGAAAGTTCAACAAAAATCTTGGCATTCTCTGCCTGATTTTTGAGTGGTCCAATTTGTTTTTCAAGTTCTGACAAAATATCATTGATTCTTGTTAAGTTATCATTGACATTTGCAAGCTTATTTTCTGAGCTTGACCTCTCTTCTTTGAACTTAGATATTCCTGCAGCTTCTTCAAAAACATGTCTTCTATCCTCTGGCTTAGCTGAAAGTATGCTATCAATTTTTCCTTGACCAATAACTGAATAGCTTTCCTTTCCAAGGCCAATGTCACGGAAGGCATCAATAATATCTCTTCTTCTGCAAACATTTTTATTTATTGAATATTCACTCTCGCCGCTCTTATATAGTTTTCTAGTGAGTATAACTTTTTCATAATCTAGATTAAAAATTTTCTGAGAGTTATCAAAAAACAAAGAAACTTCACAATATGATTGTGCTTTTCTTTTTTCTGTTCCATTGAAAATAACATCTAACATTGAAGAACCACGCATTTGCTTTGCACTCTGTTCACCCATAACAAAACGAATGGAATCTGCAACATTGCTTTTTCCACAACCATTAGGACCAACAATTGCTGTTATGCCTGGCTCAAATTTAATTTCAACTTTATCTGCAAATGACTTAAAGCCATATATGTCTATCTTTTCAAAATTCATAAAGTCACCCTATACTTTCTTTAGATTGTTTATTGCCTCACTTGCTGCAGTTTCTTCTGCCTGTTTTTTACTTGAACCCGAACCATGCCCCATCTTAACACCATTAATAAAAACTGTGGTTTTATAAAATGGTTTATGGTCTTCACCAGATTTAGATGTGCTGTAGGTTATTTTTGATTGTTTTAATATTTCCTGCAATTTTGTTTTTGGGTCATCAACATAACCATTGAGCTTAAGCCCTTGAATTATATCTCGAGTTGCAAGATTGAAGAATTTTTTAACTTCTTCAATTCCGCCATCAAGATAAATTGCTCCTGCAATCGCTTCAAACAAATCACACTTAATTGCCTTTGATTCTGTTTGGTTTTTGCTTTCACCAACACCCTTAATTAAATATTTATCAAGCCCAAGTTTTGTTATAGCTTCAGCAAGTGGCTTTTCACTAACAACCAAAGCTCTCATTTTTGACATGTCACCTTCACGCCCACGAAACTCTAGATATAATATTTCTGTAATGATAAATTCAATAACTGCGTCACCCAAAAACTCTAGTCTTTCATTTGACTCAACCTTGTGTTCATTTGAATAACTTGAATGAGTGAGTGCAGTTCTTAGCAAATTTCTATTTTTAAACTTGTAGCCAATAATTTCTTCTACATATTTTAAATTATCAAGATTTTTCATTAATCTTCCCTCGAAATACTTGATGATTCAATTCCTTTCCTCATTTTATCAATATAGTTTGATTTATATATATCAAGCACCTGAAGAACACATGTGTAAATTGTCTTTGCCTTGCTTGAACCATGAGATTTAATTAATATTTTGTTTAATCCTAAAAATGGTGAACCACCAACTTCAGTATAGTTTATTCTGTGCTTTAAACTTTTGAATACCTTTTTTAGTGCCAAGGCTCCAAGCTTTGCACCAAGACCAGCACTATTAATTTCTTGTTTTAACACGTTTGTGAAAGTATTGATTGTTCCTTCAGCTGATTTCATTGCAACGTTTCCAGTGAAACCATCAGCAACCAACACATCAAACTCACCTGAAAGCATTTCTCTAGCTTCCATGTTTCCTACAAAATTAATATCTTTAGTATTTTTTAAAAGTTCAAAGGTTTGATGAATTTGTTCATTTCCCTTATGATCTTCAACACCATTTGAAATGAGACCTACTTTTGGATTTTTTACACCAGTCATAGCTTCAACATAAATTGAACCCATGATTGCAAATTGTTGCAAATATTCTGGCTTGCAATCAACATTTGCCCCACAATCAATAAGAAGTGTTCTTTTATCCTTATAAACTGTTGGCAAAAATGGAGCAAGAGCTGGACGTTTAACACCCTCCATTCTCCCAACAATAAAAAGACCACCCGCAAGAACTGCTCCTGTGCTGCCAGCACTTATCATTCCAATAACATCATCTTGTTCTTTTAGAATTGTAAGAGCCTTAACAAGAGAACTTTCAGTTTTTCTTCTAATCGCCATAGTTGGAGATTCATCACAAGAAATTTCCTCTGGTGCATGAACAATTTCTATTCTGTCACCCTTATATCCAATTTCATTTAAAATGTTTTCAACTTTTTCTTTGTCACCAGTTAAGATGATATTCACTTCTGGAATTAGATTTACTGCAGTGACTGCACCTTTAACAATTTCATCAGGAGAATAATCACCACCAAGCACATCAATTACTATTTTCATAATCCACTCCTATTATAAC
>CATLBG010000040.1 GCA_949878595.1 uncultured Clostridia bacterium | reverse complement strand
AGACCTGCTGTGCCAAACTCAAGCTCATTATAAAATCTATCTTCAATTTCTGCTTTATCATTTTGAGGGTCGAGTCCACATAATTCTTCTCTTGTTTCTTTGTCAAAAAATTTGTCAGTTTTCCATATTTCATAAAGTTTTAAATAGCTCATAGTTTTCCCTCCTAAGCCGCTTTTCTATACTTATATTATAATATAAATATGTATTTTTGTATATTATTTTGATTAATCAAATCATAAAAGTTAAGATTCTTTGACAACGCCACTAAAGTGGTTCTCAGAATGAGAAACGCTACACATTAATCTCTTCTAGCAAAAATATTTTTCCACGCAAAAAACGCCTTAATTGCGTGCAGTAGAAAAAATAAAAATATATTAGGTAGAATTTAGTTTTTTTTAACGGCAAAATTTAGTTAAAGAAAGGCTCATAAAAAAATTGAGGCAAGAGTTAATCGCTCAAAATTGGTTAAAGTAGAAGAAAAAAAGACTTTTTCACGCAGGAGTGTAGTTGATTCTACATGACTGTGTGGAAAAGTCTGCATTTTCGCACTAATTTGATTAATTTTGAATGGCAAAAATTATTTACCAAATTTACGACGAAGGAATGGTGGCACCTCTGGGTCATCAACACGAACTGAACCTTGAACACCTTGATTTTGAACAGGAATGTTTGCTCTGCTTAAATCTTGTGCTCTATTTGGGTTTTGATTTTCACCATAAATTGCTTGTTTTATCATGTTAATTTGATCACCAGGAGCAGCTTGTTGTTGTTCATAGCCAGCATATGGGTTTGCATTTGGATTAATACCATATTTTCTATCATATTCTGCTTCAGGATTTCTTGGAGCAGCACCATTTTGCATTGTTGGAACATTTTGTGGCATACCAGAATTTAATCTATTCCACAAATCCATATTTGTGGTTTCAATACCTCTTTGATAACCTGCTTGTGGCATTCCTTGAGGTTGTGGCTGAGATCTGCCACCTAAGCCTGCACCATAACCCCTATCAAAAAGTGATGGTGTGGTTGGTTTGCCTGTTACAAAATCATTAAATCTTGCCTTATCAAAATTTCCACTATCGGTTGGAAGTGGAACTCTACCCTGCTGCCCATTCATGAGCGGATTTGGTCTTTGATTTGACCTTGCTGTTGCATTTTCAAATCTGCTACCCTCAAATCCTGTGGCTACGATTGTAACTATCATTCTCTCATTATAATTTTCATCAATTGTTGCACCAAAGATTGTGTTTGCATCTGGAGAAACTACATCTTTAACCATGTTAACTGCTTCATTAACCTCTTCAAGTGTAAGGTCAAAACCACCCTTAACATTGATTATGACTGCTTTTGCACCATTAATTGAAGTTTCAAGTAATGGACTTGCAATTGCTGAACGAACTGCCATTTCATTTCTCTTATCACCCTTACCTTCACCAATGCCCATGTGAGCAAGACCCCTATTTTTCATAACGGTTCTAACATCTGCAAAGTCAAGATTGATAAGTGATGGTGTTGCAATTAAATCTGAAATGCCTTGAATGCCTTGTCTTAAAACCTCATCAGCATATTTGAAAGCGTCAACAATGCTTGTTCCCTTTGGAGCAATTGATAAAAGTCTATCATTTGGAATGACGACTAATGTATCTACACATTTTGCTAGAGACTTGATTCCAAGTTCTGCATTTGCAAGTCTGGTTTTACCTTCAAAAGCAAATGGCTTTGTAACAACTGCAATTGTTAAAATACCCATTTCTTTTGCAATACCTGCAATAACTGGAGCTGCACCTGTTCCTGTTCCACCGCCCATTCCAGCTGTAATGAACACTAGGTCTGCACCCCTAAGTTTTTCACAAATTTGAGATTTACTCTCTTCTGCTGCCTTTCTTCCAATTTCTGGATCTGCACCTGCTCCAAGACCTTTGGTTAGCTTTTCACCAAGTTGAATTTGCACATTTGCTTTGCTGAGCATTAATGCTTGCTTGTCAGTGTTCGCAGCGATAAATGATGCACTCTTTAACCCTGATGCTATCATTCTGTTTACTGCGTTGCAACCGCCACCACCGACGCCCACAACTAAAATTTTGCAAATTGGTGTGATGTTGTTAATTTCCATAGATAATTGCTCCTTTACACTTTTATTATCAATTTTTCTAGAATGTCTTCATATTTTAAAATTAAATTTAGCAAACCTTCTTCTGATGAGTTATATGGTCTTACTGACTGCAAAGTTTTTGGGTTTGCCCTGATGATTTGCCTTTTTAGTTTTTTAGACAAAACATTCCTAATTCCTCTAACTGCTCCAAAACCTCCACCAGTTATATATATTGGCAAAAAGTCTGGAAGATCGAATACACATAGGTCTAAACACTTTTGAATATAATCAGCAATAAGTTCAACCCTATCTGTTACAATTTCATTTGTGGCTTTTGCCGCATAGGTTGACATTGTCTCGCCACCCTCAACGATATATGTATCACTCTGCGTTGGCTGCCATGCAAGCACTACTTTATTTTTAAGCCTTTCAGCTTCGCTAAAAGGTATTCTCAAACACTGCGAAAGGTCTGAAGAAATGTAGCCCCCACCCATTGAAAAACTACTTAAAAACAAAAGTCCATTTCCTCTAATTAGTGCCACATTTGTGGTTATGTATCCCACATCTACAAATAACACATATTTATCTCTAACTTGTGGGTCAAAAAGGTATAAACCTTCAGCAAAAACTGCAGAAATGAAACCTTTTATATTTATTTTTAGTTCTGAAAATATTGATTTTAGTAAATTAATATAATATTTAGTTGCAAGCATATAAGAAATAAAACCTGTAACTTTTCTTGCTTTTTGACCAACAGGATTGATATATTTTTTTGAATCATCAATGCTATAATATATTGCACTTTGACCAACCAATTTATAGCCAACTTCACTTTTGAATGTGTCACCTGTTTTTAGAATATTTTCAACATCTAATTCTGAGACTTTTTTTTGTTTCGGGAAATTTAAACTTACATTCTTTGTTACTACTGCTGAAAACTCTCCAGGAACACCAACATAAATTTCTGAAATCTTTATATCAACCATGCTTTCAGCGTTTGACAAGCATGATGCGATTGCAAATTTTAAATTCTCTGGCTCTAAAAATTCTGCATTTTGAAAACCGGCATACGAAACCTCACCCTTACTGATGATGTTTAGAGTGCCGTTAACTCCAAGTTCACCTATAAGAGTGACAATTGCTGATGAGCCAATATATATTATTGCAACCTGATGATCTCTCATTTTTAGAAAATACTCCTATATTAAATAAAGTATATTACTATTTAAAAACTCGTGTCAAATAAAAACTCGCCTTTAGGCTTATTTTGTGCTAAAAGTATTATTCTAATTCTAAACAAAAAATTTTGATTTTTGACAAAAAAAAGCAAGGCTTAGCCTTGCTCTGAATTTAATAAACCAATATACTCCCCATTTATTTTTCTAATAAAAATGGTGTTCTCTGGTGAGTTAAGCGATGGGTCCTTTGCAGTTTCTTGTTCAAAAGCTGTTACACCAACATTTGCTTTTGTTATTAAGTCATCGGTTCCGGTGATAAGAATACCACAACCCTTGCCACCAATCTGTGTATTTCTCATAATTATTAAAAAGCTTAAAGTTCCATTTTCTGCTTTTGAAATTGCTATTCCATAAGCTGAGGCAGAATCTTTGTTTCTGCCGTAAATTCCATCGCTAATTTGATTTAAATATTCATCATAGTTATTTGAAAAACTAATGAAATCTCCAACTAATTCTGCTGGACTTTCATTTGATATGCTTAAACTGTTTGGATCTATCTCTATTGTTGTGTTAAAAAACTCACTTGTAGAGACATTGTTAGTATAGTCTAAAACCTTGAATTCACTATCTAAAATATACCAAATTGCAGAATTATTTGCATCTTGAATCCTGAATTCTGGAATTCTCTCAGAAATATAAATTCTAGCAATGTTTGGATAATATCTTCTGACATTATTTACCTTTACATAAGGGTTTCTCTTTTCAATTTTATCTATGCAATCTTCAAACCTATAAGATAAAAGGTTTTTGCCAAATTTAAACTCACCATCTTGCTTGACTTTTTCAGCAATACCAACATCTAGTTTTGTTAATTCTTGAGGTCTTCTAGCAAGAAACTCTACATCAACTTTTTTGAGTCTAAAGCCAAGTCCCAAAACCATTCCTAGTGTGAAGATAACTGCACAAACTACACCTAAAATTATCCAAAGTTTTGTTCTTTTAGTCATTTGTTTACTCCGTCTTTTCTATATTTGCTCCGAGGTTCTTTAGGTTTTTTTCTAAATTATAGTAACCTCTCTCAACATGGAAAATTTCATCAACTTCTGACCTGCCCTTTGCAGACAAGGCTGCAAGCACTAAGCCCGCACCTCCTCTTAGGTCTGGACATATTACATTTGCTGGTTTTAACTTTTGAACACCAACTATGGTTGCATATCTTTCACTAACATTGATCTTTGCACCCATCTTAGCAAGTTCGCTAACAACTTTAAATCTTGCCTCAAACACAGTTTCATGAACAATTGATGTTCCTTTTGAAATGGTTTGCATTACAAGCACTGGTGACTGCAAGTCTGTTGGAAAACCAGGATAAGTTTCTGTTTCTATCTTTCCAATAGATTTTAGTCTTGTGAAATTTTCTAATATTATTTTATCACTAAATAAATCTATCTTGCAACCAGAATTACGCAAAAATACGATTAGAGGCAATAAAAAGTTTGGATTTGTGCCTGCAAGCTCTATTCTTCCACCACACATTGCACCTGCTATAAGATAGGTTCCTGTGGCAATTCTATCCATAATACATTTATAGATTGTTCCATGAAGTCTTTTTACACCAAAGATTACTATAGTTTCATATCCAGCACCATATACTTTTCCACCCATAGAATTGATGAAATTTGCTAGATCCACAATTTCTGGTTCTCTTGCACAGTTTTTGATGACGGTGATTTCTCCCTCAATTAAAGTGCTTGCCATCATTAAATTTTCAGTTGCTCCAACACTTGGAAAGTTTAAAGTAATTTCACTACCCTTCATTTTGTCTGCATCGCAATAAATAAGGTCGTTTGCAAAAGTGAATTTTACACCAAGTTTTTCTAGCCCCTCTAAGTGAATGTCTATTGGTCGTTTGCCAATATCACAACCGCCAGGATATGTAAAAATAGCCTTTCTATATTTTGACAAGATTGAACCCATCATAAAAATACTTGATCGAAGAGTTTTTGTTTCTGCCATAATAACAGAAGTGCTTCTAATTTCACCAGATATTATAAGGTTGTCATCTTTGACCTCTACTTTCTTTCCAAGTTTTTCTAGAATCGCAGACATTTCTATAACATCAAGATAAAGCGGAATGTTTTTAATTACACACTCCTCATCACACATAATTGTTGCAGCTATTACTGGCAAAATTGAATTTTTTGCAGAATCAACTGTAATTTTTCCAAAAAGTTTGTTTCCACCATTAACAACATATTTCATAAACACCTACTATTACAAAATATTCATTTCTCAAAAAATGTAACACTATTTGCTGAATTTTTATGAATGTTTTGAACTATACCAATTAAACTCATGAAAACCATTAATGAAGTGCTGCCAGCACTTATAAACGGAAGTGGTAAACCTGTTGGCGGAACAAGTCCAGTGACTACGGCAATGTTTAATATAACCTGAATTATGATTAGTGCACCTATTCCTGTGGCAAGCAAAAAACCAAACTTATCTGGTGCGTTTCTTGCAACTTTCATTATACATAAAAACATCAAAACAAATAAAATTATTATAAAAAGTGAGCCTGCAAAACCCGTCTCTTCAGCAATAACCGAAAATATAAAATCAGACTCAGCAAATGGCAAAAATAAATATTTTTGTCTTGAATTAAATATACCTGAGCCAAACATTCCTCCAAGAGAAATTCCAAGAAGTGATTGCACAAGTTGAAATCCTTCATCTTGTTTTGCAGCAAATGGATCAGCAAAAGCAATAAGCCTTTTTAGCCTATATGGTTCAATTAAAATTAATAAAACAACAAGTGCAACAGCTGGCACAGAAAGCATAGCAAAATGTTTTAATCTTGCTCCACCAACAAAAAGCATTACAACAACTAAAAGTGCCATGCAAATGGTGATTGACATGTTTGGTTCTAAAATTATTAAAACGCAATAAATTGCACCAATCACTAAAACTGGCAAAATTCCTTTGAATGACTTAACCTTTTCTGCAGACTTTGAAAGTATGCTTGCAGATAAAACAATGAATGCAAACTTTGCAATTTCTGAAGGCTGAAAAGTTATTACTCTAAGGTTAATCCATCTGGTTGCACCATAGTTTGTTAGACCTATTCCAGGAACAAAAACGGCAGCAAGCAAAATAACTGAAACACCAAAAAGCCACCATCTTGCTTTTTGCAAAAAATGATAATTTATTAAAGAAAAAACAATATAACAAACAATTCCTACACCTATGCCAAAGAGCTGTTTTTTTAAGAAAAATAAATCATCTCCATAAGTTATTCCTGCACTATAACTGCTTGCACTATAAACAAAAATACAACCAATACCCGACAAAAAAATCATTAACAAAAATAGTGCTAAATTAAACTTGTGTTTCTTTTTTAATCTGAGGCTCATCAGTTTCACTTTCGGCAATCTCCCTGACAATCTTCTTAAAAACTGAGCCTCTCTCTTCAAAATTTTTAAAGTGGTCAAAACTTGCACATGCTGGTGAAAGCAAAACAATCTCTCCAGGTTTTGCAAGATTAAATAATAATTTTGTGCAGGATTTTAAAGTGTCACAAGAGTAAATATTTTTAAATTCAAACTTCTTCGCAGAATATATAATTTTTGGTTTTGTTTGACCAAAAACCGCAATTTGAGCTACATTTGGCGTTAAATTTGCAAATAATTCATCAAAATCATATCCTTTTTCACTTCCACCAAGAATTAGATTTATTTTGGTTTTAAAGCTTTTGAGTGCCACTAATGTGCTTGCAATATTTGTTGCCTTGCTATCATTATAAAATGAAATTCCACCCACTGCCTGAACATATTCTATTCTATGTTCAACACCATGAAAATCTGAAACTCTCTTTAAAATTTCAGTGCTACCCGTTTCAAGATAGACTGCAAGACAACTTGCCAAGATGTTTGATAAGTTATGTTCTCCAATTAATTTTATATTTTGAATAGAGACCAGTTTTTTTTGTTTTTGATTATCATTAAAGTATATGCAACCATTTTTTATATAACAACCAACAACTTTATGTTTTGTTGAAAAATAATAAACCCTTGCATTTGTTTTTGGAGCATATTTCATCAAAATTTCACTATCAGCGTTGAGCAATAAAAAATCATTTTCTGTTTGATTCTTGCAAATATTAAATTTTGCTGTTATATAATTTTGCATGGTTTTATGACGAGATAAGTGGTCTGGTGTAATATTTAAAATGACCGCTACATGAGCATGCATTTTTTCAATTTTTTCAAGCTGATAACTTGAGCATTCCAAAACAACAATATCTTCATTTTGTGTTTTGTTTGCAAAACTTGTGACTGGGGTTCCAATATTTCCACCAAGAAATACTTTTCTTTCCTGACCTGCTAGTATATAATTTATGAGTGAAACTGTGGTTGTTTTTCCATTGGTTCCAGTGACTGCAATAACATTTCCTTTTGTGCTGATTAGTCCAAGCTCTAACTCTCCAATGACAGGAATATTACGTTTTTCTGCCTCAACAATAATTTTGTTTTCTCTATCTATTCCTGGGCTTGTCACAATAAAGGACAGACCACTAAAGAGCCTGTCCAAATATTCTTTTTCATTTAAAATTGTGCTACCATTTATATCATCTTCTTTTGCAAACTTTGTATTTATTCCTTTGTTTTTTAAGTATGAATATGCACTTTTTCCACTTAGTCCATTACCTAAAATTAATACGTTCATAAACCTCCTTAAATAAGGATATTTATGATAATTACTGATGCACCAATAATAACTGTTATTAGTGAATACCACATTGTTATTCTTACTTCATGTATTCCCTGTTTTTGAAAGTGGTGATGAAGTGGTGCCATTAAAAATATCCTTTTTTTAGTTAATTTATAATATGCCACTTGCATGATTACTGACACACTGCTTGCAACAAACATTATGCCAATAATTGGAATATATAGGCTTGTTTTTGAGAATACAGCAACACTTGCCACTAAGCTTCCAAGTGCCAGTGAGCCTGTGTCACCCATAAATATTTTTGCAGGAAAACAATTGAATGCCAAAAAACATAACATTGCTCCCATGGTTACTGCCATTATAATTTCTAGATTTTGAAGTTCTAGGATATATACTTCATTGCTACCTTTAAGAGTTGTTTGCATTAATGCGATAATTAAACCCAAAAATGAGAACATATAACCAAATGTGGTTGAACTGGCAAGACCATCTAATCCATCAGTCAAATTAACTGAATTTGTTGTAGCAAGGTAAATTAAACAAACTAATGGAATGATTCCCCAGCCAATATTAATTGTTTTATTTGAAAATGGAACTGCAATTTCACCACCGAGCGAAGTGTTATAGTAGACATAAAAACCTATCAAAATAGAAATTGCCAATTGAAAAATTATTTTTTGGTAAGCCCTAAGTCCTAAATTTCTTTTGAATTTAAATTTTAAAAAGTCATCTAAAAATCCAACAATTCCATATGCTAAAAAAATGTATATTGTCATCTTAGAAAGGCTTGAGGACTCTCTTAAAACAATAAGTGAAACAAGCGAAATAGAAATTAAAAAAATTATTCCGCCCATAGTTGGCGTGCCTGCCTTGCCCTTGTGTTCTTCAACATAATTCAAAATTACTTGCTTAACTTTTTCTCTCCTGATTAGTGAAATAACAAACGGAGAAATAACTAATGTTAGCAAAAATCCCCAAACAAAACATTCAATTAAATAACAATATTCAT
>CATLBG010000039.1 GCA_949878595.1 uncultured Clostridia bacterium | reverse complement strand
GACTATGTTTAGATAAAGTTCTTTTTTTATGCGTAATATTTAAAATATTTATAATTATGTTTAATCACAAATTTTTAAAAAGTTTAAAAAATTATTTGACTTAGAGTTAACTCTAATTTGTATAATCAAAATAATAGGAGGAATCTATGACAATTAAACAGGTGAGTGAAAAATATTCTATTAGCGAAGATACTTTAAGATATTATGAAAAGGCTGGTCTCATTTTGCCTGTCACAAGAAAAAATGGTATTAGAGACTATAGTGAAAAATAATTAAAAAATATTGAGTTTGTTCTTTGCATGCGTGGTGCAGGTTTTCCAATAAATGTAATATCAGAATATATTAAGCTTACTGCTGAGGGTGAAAAACTGAAGAAAAAAGAATGCAACTTTTAACCAATCAGAGAGAAATATTAATTCAAAGAATTGAAGAAATGAATTCAGCTCTAAATAGACTAAATTATAAAATTGACATATATTCAAAAAATATAAAAAAGTAAAAGGAGATAATATGGAAAAGGTAAAATTTTACAATGGCGTAGAAATGCCAATACTTGGATTTGGAGTTTATCAAATTAGCAAGTCTGAATGTGAAAGATGTGTGAGTGATGCAATTGAAATTGGATATCGTCATTTTGATACAGCTCAGGCTTATGGCAACGAAGAAGAAGTTGGAAATGCAATTCAAAAATCAGGAATCCCAAGAGAGGAGTTTTTTATAACAACCAAAGTTTGGGTTTCAAATTATGGTTATGAAGAATGCCGAAAATCTGTTTTTGAGTCTCTTAAAAAACTTAAAACAGATTATATTGATCTCATGCTTTTACATCAACCATTTAATGACTATTATGGTGCTTGGCATGCATTAGAAGCCCTCTATTCAGAGGGAAAAATTAGGGCAATTGGAATTTCTAATTTTTTGCCAGATAGAGTTGTTGATATTTCAAATTTTGCAAAAGTTAAACCTATGATTAACCAAATTGAAATGAACCCTCTTCATCAAAGAAATGAAGACAAGAAGTGGCATGATAAATATGATATTATAACGGAATCTTGGGCTTCTTTTGGTGAGGGTAGAAATAATATGTTTTCAAATCCAACTATTGAGAAGATTGGAAAAAAATATAACAAGTCAGTTGCTCAGGTAATTCTTCGTTGGCTCATTCAAAGAGGTGTTGTTGTTATTCCAAAATCAACTCACAAAGAGAGAATGGCTGAAAACTTTAATGTGTTTGATTTTGAGCTTTCAAGTGAAGACATGCAAATTATGGCATCACTTGACACAAAGCAAAGTTTATTCTTTTCACACTCAGATCCTTCAACTGTTGAATGGTTTGTTCAATTCGTTAAAGGAAATAATTAATTAGGAGATATTATGAAAACATTAGTGGTTTATTTTTCACATATTGGTGAAACATATTTTGATAATGGAATAAGACTTGTTCAAAAAGGCAATGCGGAAATTATTGCTGAAAAAGCACAACGCATTTTAGGTTCAGATATATTTCATATTGAAACTATAAAAAGTTATCCAGTAAATTATAAGGCTTGCTGTGATGAAGCTTTGATTGAACAAAAAAATGGTGAGTTTCCTGAGCTTAAAAACTATCCTTCAAGTATAGATGAATATGAAAAATTTGTGTTTGTATATCCGTGTTGGTGGGGCACAGTGCCACAAGCTTTTTTCACATTTCTAAGTCATTATGATTTTTCTGATAAAGAAATTTATCCAATTTGCACTCATGAAGGTAGTGGAATGGGAAGAAGTGAAAGTGATATTGAAAGAGTTTGTGCTAGTGCAATAGTTAAAAGTGGTCTTGCAGTGCGTGGAAGTAAGGCAAATGAATGTGATGATTTGTTAAAAGATTATTTAGGTAAATAAAAAGAGTCTAATTTAGACTCTTTTTTTTGTAGCCATATTTTTTAAGGTCAACTTTGTTATCTATAACTTCAATGCCCTCAGCCTTAAGTTTTTCTTTTTGGCCACTTAACCCGCCAAAGGCAAAGTTTTTAGAAATCTCACCCTTAATGTTTACAACTTTATAACAAGGATACTTTTGAGGATTAGGATTATTATGCAAAATATTTCCAACAACTCTTGCCAGATTTTTATTTCCTAAAGCATTGGCAATTTCACCATAGGTGACAACCTTTCCGTTTGGAATATTTAATAAAAAATTATAAACTCTTTGTTTCATGTTTTCATTATAACATATTAATGTTGTTTATGTAAAAAACTATTTAAAAAATATTTCTAATGTGTTATAATACACTTATAGAATAAAAAATTTAAGAGGGAAATCTATGAAAAACAATAAACCGTTTATTTTAACTTTTGGTTCAACTGGCTGGGATAGAATTTTTTATAAAAATGATGACGGCTTTGAAGAACTTATTTATGAAGAAGAGGGTAGAAAAAATAGTCATCAAGCGTTGGCCGCAAAAAGAGCAGGGGCTGAATCAATGCTTGTTAGTTTTGTTGGTGATGATGAAATTGGCAAGAAATGTTTTGATAGTTTAACCTCATGTGGAATAGACACAAGATTCGTTGAAACAGTTAAGGGAGAAGCTACAGAGATTAATCATCAATATATAGACAAAATTACAAGAGATTATACACTAAAAAGAGGGCCAGCAAATCTATCTCAAAACTATGACTCAAGCATGGTTGAAAAATATAAAGATTATATTTTGAAGGCGGATTTTGTTATTTTAGTTTCAAAGCAGCCTAAAGATTTTTTGACGGCAATAATTGATTTTTGTTATCAGAATAAAATAAAAACCTCACTCACAATTTCACATAAAAAATTTGACATATCAGATGCATCAGATTTAGAAACTTTAAAAAAATGCACATTTATTGCTGGAAATGCAGAAGAAGGTGAAGTTTTAACTGGAAAAAATAATCCAGAAGAAATGCTTGGTATTTTGCCAAATATGGTTATAACCAAAGGTGGAGATGGAGTTTGGTTTGCTAACGAAGATGGAAATATTTGTCATGAAAAAGCTGTAAAAACTGAAAATATTGTTGAAACAAATGGTGCTGGGGATACTTTTATTGGAAATCTAGTAGTTTTTGTTGCTGAAGGAAAACTTTCGCTTACAGAAAATATAAAAATGGCAATGTGTGCTTCCTCACTTGAAATTCAAAAAATGGGCGTTTTAAATGCTATTCCTGAAAGAGAACAAACTGAAGAACTTTATTATGAATATTTTATAAAATAAGTTGCTATTTACAAGATTCAAAGTTTGTGATAAAATAATGCCATGGAGGAAATTATGCAAGAATTTTTTGAGAAAATATATAAAACAAAATTAACAAGAAAAGATAATGGGTTTTATACTCTTGGAGATGAGGCTCTTGACCATGGAATTGGGTTAGACCAATTTACTGCAGTATTTTCTCCAAGTAAGCAACAAATTGAAAATTTTGCTGCTCTAAGTTTTCTTTATGGAATACTTGGATACAAGGCTTCAAACTTTACGGCTGTCCCTGCAGGATATCTTGCGACATATGAAAGTGAAACAGATTCAGCAACACTTTTGGTTAGTGAGGCAACTGTTGATGAGTATAGAGCAAAACTCATTGATCTTTTTGATGAAAAGATTAAAGCACACACAGTTTATGAAATGATTTTGGGTGATGGAGAATTTTATTATTTAGCAAAAGATTTGCTGCTAAATAAAAAACAAATTATGCCTGACCAAGAAAACAAACTTACTCATGTTTGTGTGGCTTTGAGTGATGTATTAAGAAATGATTATAAAAAAATAGGAAGCAAAACTAAAAATGCAATCAGTCTTTTTAATTTTAATGCTGAAAACTCTTTAAATAAGAAAAATTGTGATGACAATCAACTTTTGATTGAAAGAATTTGCAGAGAAATTTTAGGTTATCCTGTTAATGAGAGTGAGGCAACTAAGGATCAGATTGCTGAATCTAAAGATATGGGAGATAAATTGCTTCAAAACATTTTGGTGGGCTATAAGAGATTTATGGGTGATAAAATTGGAAACAAGCCTGAATCTCAAATTTTGAGCGACAATGAGTTTATTGATGAACTTTTAGGATATTTTAAATCAACTAGAAATGTAGTCTTAATTTTAAATATTTGTGCAACAGATTATACTGCTGATGTGATTAATAATTTGCTTACTCAAATTTTTGAAGGAAATAAAGATTCTTCTAACAAACTGCTTAATTTAGAAAAGCAGTTAAAACTTGTTGATGAAATTGTTGCTGAGACTCCAAATAATTTTGGAAAGAGAAATCTTGCAAACAAGCATTTGCATGAAACTGGATATATGTTTGAAACTGAGCTTAATAAGTAATAAAAACAACTCTAATTTAGAGTTGTTTTTTCTTTAAAAAATATACATTATATTTTTGGTGTGTTATACTAAATATGTATTATGAATACGCACAAAAGAAGAATTTTAAATTTTAGGTTTCACTTATGCTTAGCTACTTTTATAATAATTTTGCTCGCACTATCTATTAGTGTGTTTTCTTCATGTCTCGCAAAAATAATTGTGTTATCTGTGCTTGCATTGATTTCAATTGCACTTTTAGCTTTATCAATAATTTATAGAAAGAAATTTTTAATAGTTTTAACTGCTGTAGTAGTTATTGCAATAATTCCAATAGCCAACTTAACAATAAGACAAAATGATTTAAATAAAAATTTAGTGTTTAATGATCATGAGGTTTTGATTACTGGCAGAATCTCAGAAAATTATTCTTACACATCAAATGGAAATATAAAAATCACACTTGATAACTTAAGTTTCAGCAGTGCTGATAATCATAGAGACTCTAGTGGAAAATTTTTAATTTTTGTCAAACCTTCTAATCTTGAGGTTCACAAACTTACTATTGGCAGGGAAATTGAAGTTTTGTGTAAGCCAAAATTCTATTCACTAGATAAAAATAATGCTTCATTTTTATCTAGTGGGATTATTGGCAGTTCATATGCAAATTTTTATAATATAGATTTTTCTGAAACTGAGTATTTATCTTTTAAGGAAAAGATAAAACTTAGTGTTTATGACAAACTTGTGTCTTGGAAGGTTAAACATGCAGATGTTGCCTATGCAATGATGTTTGGTGAGTCAGATAACCTTGATAGTGAAACACTTAACATTTTTAGGTCTGCTGGTGTGGCACACTTGCTTGCAGTTAGTGGACTTCATGTTTCAATAATTGCAATGCTTATTAGCTTTATTTTAAAAAAGTTTAAGGTTTCGCCATATGCTAACTTAATTGGTGTTTCGCTCATGTTATTAGTCTATGCATACTTTTGTAATTTTTCTGTGTCTGTGGTGAGAGCTAGTCTCATGACTTCAATATTACTTTTATGCAAGGCTAGAGGGAAGCCATATGATAGGCTTTCAGTTTTATCAATGGTTGCAGTATTTATTTTAATCATCAATCCATTAAAGCTTTTTAATCTTTCGTTTATATTAAGTTTTTCTGCGGTGCTTTCAATTGTTTTGACAATCTTGCCGCTCAAAAGATTTTTTAGTAAATTTTTATATGAAAAACTTGCAAATGCTTTAGCTCTTTGCATAGGTGTTCAAATAGGAATATTTGTTGTTCAGTTGGTTAGTTTTGGAACATATCCAGTTTTGTCAATTTTTTCAAATTTAATTTCTGTTCCACTAGAGTCAATTGCTTTTATGATATTAATACCTGGAACAATTATTTCAATAATTCTTCCGTTTATGAGCTTTGTTCCTAAGCTTTTTGGACTAATCACAAATATTGTTATTAGATTTAATAATTTTATTGCGGGACTTGGACTTGTTATAAATTTTGCGTCGCTAGGATTTGTTTCTGTTATATTTATTTTTTTAGTTTTGTTTATTCTCAGTGATTTTGTTTTTATAAAACGTAGGTGGAAGATAATTTATTCTGTTTGTTTGCTTTCTGTTGGTATTCTAACGCAGGTTTTGTTACTATTATAAATGCACTAGACAAATTTTTTGAGGTTTGATATAATACCACTAGAAGTTATGAAATATATAGAGTTAAAAAGCAGTTTAAAAAACAGTCTTGATAATTGTTATTTGATATCTGGCGATGACAGGTATTTATGTTTTGATGCACTCAAAAAAATAACTGATAGGGCAGGAATTATGATTGCTGATATGAACTCTGTTACACTTTCAGGAGATAGTGTTTCTGCAAAAGATATTGTTAGCAGTTGTAATATATATCCATTTGGTGACAACTATAGACTTGTTGTGGTTAAGAACTTTATGGGCACTTCAAAAGAAGAAATTGAAACTCTAAAAGGCTATTTTAATTCACCTTTGAGTTCAACTGTTTTAGTGCTATTTTGCCCTGAAAAGCCGGAAAATTACAGAGGTATGTCAGACATAACACTGGTGGATTGTTCAAAAATTGAGACTAAGGTGATTGCTGCGTTCATAAAGAACAAACTTGCTGCGGCCGATATCAGTTCATCTGATGTAGCTATTGAAAAACTTATAATGTTTTGCAGTAGTGATATGACAAGAATAAACAGCGAGCTTGAAAAGCTTATTGCATATACTGCGGAATCTAAGATTATAACCCCAGAAATTATTTCTGAGTTTGTGACAGAAGATAAAGAATATCAAGTTTTTGAACTTGCACAGTTTATTGCAAAAGGTGACAGCAAAAGTGCAATTAACCTTGTTGATAGTTTTATGGTTAAAGCAGGTGGGGGGCTTCAAGTTTTGGCTCCACTCTATAGTAATTATAGAAGGGCACTTTATGTTGCAATAAATAAAGACAAGAGTTTAAGTGAAATTGCAAATAGCTTAGGAGTTAAAGAATATGCTATAAAAATGCTTAAGCCACAAACAGAAATTTTTTCTGCAAAAAAGCTTAAGCAAATTATTGATATGATTGCTGGCTATGAAAGAAAAATAAAACTTGGACAAATTAAAGAAAATGTGGCAATAAAAACGATTGTTTTTAGTATACTAAATTTAAGAGGGGATAATGGCTAATTCACTAGGATACTTTGAAATCTCAAAAAAGAAATCGCTTGGCGGTTGGTTTTATAAACTATTGTTGTTTGTATCTTTTTTGTTTATCGATTTTTATATCGAGTCTTCTTCTGCTGGAATCATGGCAGTGCTTGCTGGAAAAAATTTGATTGGTTCAACAAATACTTTTATGTATGTGCTTGGATTAACAGCAGTTGAAGCATTAATTGATTGGTTGATTTTAGAACTTATTTTGTGGCTTTATAGAACAATTCTTGCTTTTAAAATATATTCTTTTGTTGTTCCAGAACAAAAACTAAAAAATGAATGTAGGATGTTTTTTGCAATAAAAAACTTTGTTTTAGCAATTATTGTGAATTTATGTTTTGAATTTCCATATCTTTATAGTTTTATAGAGTTTTTTAATATTTTTCTTTTGCTTATAATGCTAGTAGTGTTTGCTTGGTATGTTCAAAAGAAATATTCTCAACCACTGATATCTCACTTTGTGTTTAAGTGTTTCTGTTATCCTGTGTTTTTATTTGAATGCATAGTGCTGCTAATTTCATATTTGGGGGTGGTGATATAATGAAAAATATGCTCAAATTTTTTGCAGTGGCATTTTTTGCTATTATGCTTTCATTCTTTGGTTTAACTTTTGTGGGCACTAGTGCTCATGCAGAAGAATTGCAAATTCCAACTATAGAAACAAATGATGTTTCAGAAAAAATAGAAAAATATTTAACAGAATTTGCGATTTTTAACAATAGAATTCCAGGGAGTGAAGGTGAAAGAGAAGCTGGTGAATATATTCTAAATACTTTAAGTGCTATTCCAAATATTGTTCCTGCAAAGTGCAAAGGATTAAAAGATGAAGACGGAATTCAAAATTTTACATTCTCATCTATTGTTGATGGAAAAAATCATACTTCACAGAACATAATTTTAAGTTATGTTTCAAAACAAGACAATAAGAAAAAAATTATTCTAGGTTGTAGCTATGATGGTTTAGCAATAAATAATGATGGTGAAGTTGTTGGTTCAGAAGCTATTAACGGAAGTGCAGGAAGTGTTGCTGTTTTAATGGCACTTGCAGAATATCTATCTAATGTAGAACTAGATTTTAATATAGATTTTATTTTCTTTGGTGCGGGTATTTCAGATAATGCTGGTGCAACTTATTACACAAATGGCGTTTCAAAAGAAGATGGAGAAAATATTCTTTTGATGATGAACATGGAAAATATTGCTGTTGGAAGGGACTTATATTTTTATGTTGATGAAGTTAAAACAGAACTTTCAAACTTGGCAGAAGAACTTTCTGTTTCAAAAAATCTAAGAGCAGAGTTGGTTGATGTTTCACACCTTTCCAAAACTATGCTTTCAGACACAAGTGATCTTGGATTAACTTATAGTCATATTGCAAATAGTTCTAATAACGAAAAATTTATGAAACTGGGCATTTTATCTATGAATGTTTTTGCAGGAGACTATTCTAGTGGGCTTGTTTTTGGCAAGAGTGAATATGCTGGCAAAGATGTGGTTGTAAACACGCAGAATGATAACATAGATTACATTTCAAAAACTATTGGTGAAAGGGAAGTTGCAGATAATCTTTTAAAAACGTTTAACTTTGTTTCAGAACTTATTTCAGATTCTTCATTTGTTTCTAGTTGTGAAAAATCTGTAAGCAAAATTTCGACATTTTATAGTATTTTTGGAAATGAAAAGCTTGCAATTTATTTAACAATCATTGCATTATTTATTAGCTTGATTATTGCATTTTTAGTTCACTATAATCTTTCTGTTAAGGCATATAAGGCGAGCGTTGATAGTCAGTTTGCAAGTTCAGTTATTTCTATATCAGAAAATTTTTCAAATAGTGGTGCTAATATGGAAGTATCAAAGGTTATAAGTCAAGTTATTGCAAATGATATAAAGAAAGATAAAAGTATTAAACGTAAAAAGAAAGATGATAAAAAATAAACGGTCATTGTAGCCGTTTATTTTTTTGAAGTTGACAGATAGATAAAATGCGAAAATTGACGAATTTCGCCTTCGCTAATTTTTGTAAATAAAAATGTAGAGACTTTTGATTTTGCAGAAATTGTCGATTTTTAAATCTAAACATCTTGACGAAAATTG
>CATLBG010000038.1 GCA_949878595.1 uncultured Clostridia bacterium | reverse complement strand
AATTTTGGAGAATTTTGATGAAAAAGAAAAGTTTTATTGTTTTTTGTTTTTCGTTTATTTTAGGGCTTGCTCTTCTGTGTTGCCCTTGCATAAACAATGGCTTTGTAAAAACATATTCATCGTTCGCGGCGACTAGTAGCATTGATGAAGACTTTTCTGATGTGAGCGAAACGACTGACCCTACTATTGACCCAGAAACACCTGAAGAGCCTGGGAACACTGAAGAGCCTGAAGAGCCAATAATTTTTACTGTTTCTTTTGATGCGAACAACAATAGTGCTGAAATTAGATTTATAGTTGAAAATGGCAACACTATTTCTAAACCTGAAACTCCAACTAGAACTGGTTACACATTTTGCGGTTGGTTTTTAGATGACGGGACTTTTGAACAAGAATATGATTTTAATAATATTGTAACAGAAGACTTCACATTGCATGCAAAATGGCAATTAACTGAATATACTTTAGAATTTGTGCTAAATAATGGTGATAGTAATATAATTATTCCTACAACCTATGGGCAAAATATTTCTGCTCCAAGCACTAATCCAATATTTGCAAACCACATTTTTCTTGGCTGGTTTGAAGATGAATCTTCTAATAGAAGATTTAACTTTGGAACGATGCCTGCAGAAAATGTTAAAGTATTTGCAAGATGGCAGGCAAAAAGAACAGTTATTGTTGACCTTGAAGTTCAAACATATGAATATGGAGACGCAAACGCATTTTATAAAGATTTTTCTGATCAATATGGGTTTAATGTAGAATATTTAATTGATGGAGAGTGGACAACAGAAATACCTAAAAATGCAGGAAGCTATGATGTTAAACTTTCAAGAACAGAAGATAATCAATATGCGAGCTATGAAAATATTTTGAAAGATGGCTTTGTAATAAATTATAAAGAGCTCAACCTTTCTTGGCTTATTGGACTTCTATTTGCAATTTGCTTGCTTGAAGTTGCCGCAATTGTTTTTGTTAAAAAGCTTAAAAGTATGAAAACTTCTAAAGCCTATGCAATATTCCCTATTGTTATTGGCGGAAACTCAATTATACCAAATTCTCAATTCACTCTTCTTGTTATTAGTGGAGCCTTTGCCTTGCTTGGATTCGTTTATCTAATCTATTCTTTGGTTGATGTTCACAGAACGGCTATAAATGATGCCTATTTGCCATCAAAACTTGATAACAGAGAAAGATTTAAAGATGAATTAATTTTTCAAAATACAAATGAGGGTGACGAAGACTATATTACAAAAACAAAAACTGAAGAATCTTTTGGTAGCAAATATTCCGCAAGCGATATTAAAAATATGTTAGTTAATGATAAGTTTAATGAAGAAACCTTAGCTAAACGAAAATTTAATGCCGAAGAAAACACCTCTCAGAATTGGAATAAATCTTCAGAGACAGATGGAAGCAGCGTTGTTGACAGAGCAAGAGAAATAAATAGCATTATTAAAGGAGAATATGACGGCAGAACTGCAACTAAATTCTTTGAAGACGATGAAGATAATTAACTCAAAAATAGCAAATTAATATTTGCTATTTTTTAACTTTACTTTTAACTTTAAATAAAGTAAAATTTTATTATCTTATGTTAAAGGATAAATTATGAGTAAAAAGAAAAATTTTGTGATTAAAGTTTTATGTTTCCCTCTTGTTTTAATTAAATATTTCTTTTTATATTTAATTTATTACCTTATAATTATCTTTTCATTTCCATTTACTAGATGCAAAGTTAAAGGAAAAGAAAATCTAAAAAAGCAAGATGAAGCTAGAGTTTTTATTTGCAATCACTATGAAATATATGGTCCACTAGCAGTTTATTTAAATTTCCCATACAAATTCAGACCTTGGATTATTGACAAGATGATGAATGAAGAAGATATTGAAAAACAAATGGGCTTAATGATTTATAATAATTATAAGCATGTTCCAAAATTTATAAAAAAAATAATTATTAAATGCGTAAAAAGTCTTGTGGTTTTTGTTATGCATCGTGCAAAAGGTATTTCAGTATCAAGAGAAGATATTAGAGCAAACCTTGTTACTATGAAAATTTCTAGCGAAACACTTGAAAAGAAACAAGCAATTGTCATCTTTCCAGAACTATGGTATAAAAAAGAAGGAGTTGGTGAATTTCAAACTGGATTTGAACACATTGGAAAATTCCATTACCAAAAAACAGGTAAGAGAATATCCTTTTATCCAATGTTTATTTCAAAAAGAAATAAAGCTATGTATATTGGAAATCCATTAGTCTTTGACCCAGAAAAAGAAGCAAACCTTCAAAAAAAAGAAATAATTAATTATTTGCATGACACGATGGTCTTGCAATATGAAACTGAGGAGTTTTCTAAACTTAAAAAAAAGAATAAAAAGAGTTATAAAAAAGCACAATAATAATGTAGTCTTCATTATTTTTGTGCTTTTTGCTTTTGACAAAATATTGAAAAAAACTATAAAATATAATTGTAAGCTAAGCTTGCAAATTTAAAAATAAAGGGGATTTTATTTATGGAGAAAAAATTAAAAGTTGCTCAAATTGGCTGCGGAAAAATGGCAAAGTATACTATTCGTTATGTATACGAAAAAGGTGGAGAAATAGTTTCAGCCTTTGACATTGCAGAGGATAGAATTGGAAAAGATATTTCTTATATCTGTGATTGCAATGAAAATAAAGGTGTGTTGATTTCACATGTTTCAGACCTTGAAAAGGTATTAAAGAAAACTAAGCCTGATATTGCAATTGTTACAACTATGAGCTTGATGAGTGACATTGAAGATGTTTTTGCTATTTGTGCAAAATGTGGTGTTAATGCCATTTCAACATGCGAAGAAGCATTCTTCCCTTGGAACTCTGCTAAAAAGATTACCAAGAAACTAGATAAGCTTGCAAAAGAAAATAATTGCACGCTCTGCGGAAGTGGATACCAAGACTATTCTTGGGGAACAATGATAACTTCTCTATGTGGAACAACTCAATCAATCAAAAAGATTAAAGGTAGAAGTAGTTATAATGTTGAAGACTATGGTGTTGCACTTGCTGAGGTTCATGGTGCAGGACTTGACCTTGAAACATTTGATAAAAAGATTGCTTCAGTTGATAGAGTATCTGACGAAGAAAGACAAAAACTTATTGACTCTGGAAATTATTCCCCTTCATATATGTGGACAGTCAATGGCTGGCTATGCGAAAAACTTGGACTAACAGTTACTAGACAATCACAAAAATGTGTTCCTCAAACATATAAAAAAGATCTTGTTTCTAAAACACTTGGAATGAAAATTAAAAAGGGTTTTGCAACTGGTATGAGTGCGGTTGTTACTACAGAAACAAAAGAAGGAATTATTATTGAAAGCGAGTGTATTGGAAAAGTTTATGGACCAGATGAATTTGATGTTAATGAATGGACAGTTGAAGGAGAACCAACAACAACCATTGTTGTAAATCGCCCTGCAACCGTTGAGCTAACCTGTGCAACAATAGTTAACAGACTAATTGACGTTGTAAATGCACCTGCAGGATATGTTACAACTGACAATATGCCTGACATTAGATATTACTCAAAACTTGTAAAAAAATAGAATCTTGTTTAAAAGCACGGTTTAACTGTGCTTTTTTTGTGCAAAAATATAATATATAGCAATATATTATTTTGTTATTTTCTCTTTATATTGATATAATACTTTTAGTTAATTTTTAGGAGAAATATGTTTTATAATTTTTACAATATAACGAACATCGTTTTTTATGTGATATTTGCAATATGTGTTTTGCTTTTCGTTTATAAAATATTTTTGCACATAAATGCAATTTTCCCTGGAAAACAATACCCTGAAGCCAAAAAAAATCACAAGTTTGCAATTTTGATTCCTGCAAGAAATGAATCAAAAGTTATCTCTGGAATATTAAACAGCATAAAAAACCAAGACTATGATAAAAGTTTAGTTGACACTTATATAATTGTTGAAAAAGAAGATGACCCTACTTGTGAAATTGCTAAGAAATTTGAAAATACCCATATTATTGTTAGAAAAAAATTAGAACTAAAAGGCAAAGGTTATGCCATTGACGAAGCCATGCAAGAAATTTTGCCAAAAAAACTTGGGTATGAGGCTTTCTTTATATTTGATGCTGACAATATCTTAGAGCCAAATTATTTAAAAGAAATGAATAAGGTGGTTGACCAAGATTATGATGTTGGTCTAGGTTATAGAAATTCTAAAAACTGGAACGATGGTTGGATTGCCGCCTGCAGTGGTCTCACCTTTTCAATGTTTAGCAACTTTGACAACAAACCAAAAAATAAACTTGGTGTTGGAATTAAGGTTTGTGGAACTGGATTTTTTATTTCATCAAGAATAATTGAAAAACTTGGTGGCTGGAAATTCTTCACATTGACTGAAGATTATGAATTTTCACTCTACTCTATTGTTAATAACTTTAAAACTGCATATAACGAAAATGCAAAATTTTATGATGAGCAACCCATCTCTATTAAACAATCTTGGAATCAAAGAGTTAGATGGTGTAAAGGATTCTCACAGGCAAATAAGATTTATACTAAACAATTAATTAAATCTGGAATCAAAGATAAGGGAAAATCTAAATTAGATAAACTTATGTGTGTGTTCGGCGTTGTTCCATTTGCATTTACTTTAATTTCTTTAGTTACATATCAAGCAATTCATTTATGTTTAACATTTGTTGGGTTGGCTTTTGGAGAACCTCTTTGGTATCTTCCGTTAATTGCATTTGGTGCGGCAAATCTTGCACTCTATTTATTCTTAGTTCTCTATACTGTATGTTTATTAATTGCTGACAGAAAAAATTTAAACTTAAACTTTAAAAACGCACTAATCTGCTGTTTAATGAACCCCATATTTATTCTTTCTTATGTCCCTATCTACATATTCTCTGCTTGCAAAAAAGATGTTAAGTGGGTTGCAATTGAACACGGAACAAAAAATTCTAAAAAAAGCTAGTTAAATCTAGCTTTTTTTATTTTAGTTCGACAAAAACAAATATCCACTAAATCTTCATCGTTCTATAAATATTTGACATTTTTCTTAAATAAATATATAATAATCAACGTAACTTAAAGGAAGTCTTATGAATGAATTTTTAGATATTTTTTTAGATGCTCTTAAAGACTCAGCACTTTTGCTCCCTATTCTTTTAGTTGTGTATTTTTTAATTGAATTTTTAGAATATAAAAAAGTTTTAGAATTTGAAAAATCTACACTATTAACGGGAAAGGCAAGCCCTGCACTAGGTGCACTTTTTGGATCTGTGCCACAATGTGGATTTTCGGTTGTTTCTGCAGAACTCTATTCAAAACAAAAAATCTCAATTGCAGCACTGATTGCTGTCTTTATTGCAACTAGTGACGAAGCACTACCTATTATGATTGCAAACTATAAAGCAATCCCTGCACTTCTTCTTTTAATTGTAACAAAAATTTTAATTGCAATTATTGTTGGTTATATAACAATGTTTGCATTTGCAAAAATATTTAAACAAAAAAAACAAATAATTAAAGAAATTAAAACTGAAGAACACGAAGAAGAACACAAAGATCACAATGATGAACATGAACATGAGCATATTCACGCTTGCTGTCATCATGATATTTCAGATCAAAACAAGTTTCACTGGAAACATCCTCTTGTTCATAGTTTAAAAATTTTTACTTATATTTTTATTGTTAATCTTATTATGGGAGTAGTTGTTCACCTAATCGGCGAACAGAACATAGCTAACTTCTTAAACACTAGTTCTGCCTTTCAACCATTGTTTGCCCTATTGGTGGGACTGATCCCTAATTGTGCCTCTTCAGTAATTTTGACTGAAATGTATATTGGAGGAATGATTAGTTTTGGTTCTATAGTTACTGGTCTATGTGTAAATGCAGGAATTGGTATTTTAGTTTTATTTAAAGAGAATAAAAAAATTAAAGAAAATCTATTTATCGTTTTAACATTAATTGTTTTTAGCTTGAGTTTTGGATATGCACTACACTTTATTCCTCTAGATTTCTTGCTTCTTTAAACCAAACATTTAGTTTGGTTTTTCTTTTTACTGAAAATTATTAATTTTTACATATATGTATAAAATTTACAACTTTGAAATGCATAAACTATAATAGATAAATTTTTTGTCAAACAAAAAATTAAACTTTTTTTAAAAAGATTTCTTGCCCATTTGGGGCTAATTTATGCAAAAAAATGCAATCTTGCTAAAAAACTAGCATAAACTATGTTTTTATGCATTTTTAAATTTTTCAACGGTTTTTTTGAAATTTTTTCAATATTTTCAAATTTATACAATATGACCAAAAAACAAAAAAATCACAATATATTGGGTTTAGGTCTTGACATGGAACACAAAATAAGTTTAAACTGAGTGCAGATAGTTTTTACAGGAGATACACACATGAAAGTAATAAAAAGAAATGGTAATTCAGTTGATTTTGACCAAACTAAGATTGAAACAGCCATAGGAAAGGCTAACACTGAAGTTAAGGCTTCAGAGAGGGCAAGCAAAGAAGATATTCAAGAAATCATTGAATATATCCTTTCGCTTGGCAAAAAAAGAATGCTTGTTGAAGACATTCAAGATGAGATTGAAGCTAAGCTTATGAGCCAAGGTCACTATGAACTTGCAAAAAAATATATAATTTATAGATATAATCGTGCCTTAATTAGAAAAGCTAACACCACTGACGAAACAATTATGTCTCTTGTTAAAAATAAAAATAAAGATGTTGCTGAAGAAAACTCTAACAAGAATGCTATGGTTGCAAGCACTCAAAGAGACCTTATCGCTGGTGAGGTAAGCAGAGACCTCACAAGAAGACTCTTGCTCCCACCAGAAATTTCTAAAGCTCATGATGATGGCATCATACACTTCCATGATGCAGACTATTTCGTTCAACCTATATTCAACTGCTGTTTAATTAATCTTAAAGATATGCTTGACAATGGAACTGTTATGAATGGTAAGCTCATTGAGCAACCAAAGAGTTTCCAAGTTGCCTGCACAATCACTACACAAATTATTGCAGCTGTTGCAAGTTCACAATATGGTGGTCAAAGTGTGGACATTAGACATCTTGCTAAATATCTTAGAAAGAGCAAAGATAAATTTGAAAAACAAATTCGTGAAACAGACACTTCACTTTCTGATGAATCAGTTAAAAAACTTGTTGAAAAAAGAGTTAAAGATGAACTTGCTGCTGGTGTGCAGACAATTCAATATCAAATCAACACATTAATGACAACAAATGGTCAATCACCATTCGTTACCCTATTTTTATATCTTGACAAAGAAGATGAATATCTTGAAGAAACAGCAATGATTATTGAAGAAATTCTTTCTCAGCGTCTTAAAGGAATTAAAAATGAAAAAGGTATATATATTACCCCAGCATTCCCAAAACTTGTTTATGTTTTAGACGATATTAATAACCTTACAGGTGGAAAATTTGACTATATCACAGAACTTGCATGCAAATGTTCTTCAAAGAGAATGTATCCTGATTATATTTCAGCTAAAAAAATGCGTGAAAACTATGAAGGCAATGTGTTTAGTCCAATGGGTTGCAGAAGTTTCCTTTCTCCTTGGAAAGACGAAAATGGCAACTATAAATTTGAAGGCAGATTTAATCAAGGTGTTGTTAGCCTTAACCTTCCTCAAATTGCAATTGTTGCTGGCGGCGACGAAAAGAAATTCTGGAAAGAATTTGATAATCGTTTGGAAATTTGTTTTAAAGCCTTAATGTGCCGTCATGAAGCTCTTAAAGGAACACTTTCAGACACAAGCCCTATTCACTGGCAATATGGTGCAATTGCAAGACTTAACAAAGGTGAAACAATTGACAAACTCTTAGAAAATGGATATTCTTCTATTTCTCTTGGATATATTGGTATTTATGAAATGACTAAGCTTATGAAGGGTGTTTCCCACACAACCCCTGAAGGCAGAGAATTTGCTCTTAAAGTCATGAATCACTTAAACGAAGCAACAGCAAAATGGAAACAAGAAACAGGAATTGGTTTTGCACTTTATGGAACACCTGCTGAATCTCTTTGCTATAGATTTGCAAGAATCGACAAAGAAAAATTTGGTATTATTAAAGATATTACAGATAAAGGCTATTACACAAACTCATATCATGTTGATGTTCGTGAAGATATTAATGCTTTTGATAAACTTAAATTTGAAAGCGATTTCCAACCAATTTCTTCAGGTGGTTGCATCTCTTATGTTGAAATTCCTAACTTAACAGGAAATCTTGAAGCAATTAGAGAATTGGTTAAATTTATTTATGATAACATTCAATATGCTGAATTTAACACAAAGAGCGATTATTGCCATGTTTGCGGTTATGATGGCGAAATTATTATTAATGATAACGGCGAATGGGAATGTCCACAATGCCACAACAAAGATCACAGCAAAATGAATGTTACAAGAAGAACATGTGGATACCTTGGAGAAAATTTCTGGAATGTTGGAAAAACTAAAGAAATTAAATCTAGAGTTCTCCACTTATAAAGAAGGCAATTATGAATTATGCTACTATAAAAGAACATGACACAGCCAATGGCACTGGTGTTAGAGTTAGTCTATTTGTTTCAGGCTGCACACATCACTGCAAGGATTGTTTTAACAGTGAAGCTTGGGACTTTAATTATGGCAAAGCCTACACTAAAGAAACTGAAGATGAAATTATTAAACTTTTAGATAGACCATACATTAAAGGATTATCACTGCTTGGTGGAGAACCATTTGAACCTGCCAATCAAAAAGCATTAATAAATTTACTTAGAAGAGTTAAAAAAGAACTTCCAGACAAAACAATTTGGTGCTATTCTGGTTACACCTATGACTCCGATCTTGCAAAAGGTGGCAGAGCCCACACAGATGTAACAGATGAAATGTTATCATATTTAAATGTTTTAGTTGATGGAGAGTTTGTTGCAGAACTCAAAGACCTTAAACTTCACTTTAGAGGTTCTTCAAATCAGCGAATTATTGATGTTCAAGAATCTCTTAAAACAGGCAAGGTTATAACATTAGATTTATAAAATAAACAAAAACCCAGAATTTCTGGGTTTTTTATTTATTTTTTGTAATTTTATTTATT
>CATLBG010000037.1 GCA_949878595.1 uncultured Clostridia bacterium | reverse complement strand
TGCAGCAGTTTAACTTCAGTTATTATTTCAGATGGAGTCACCAGCATAGGGAATTATGCATTTAAAGGATGCACCAGTTTAACCTCAATAGAAATCCCATCAAGTGTCACCAGCATAGGAGTTCAAGCATTTTATAATTGCAGCAGTTTAACAGAAATTATAATTCCATCAAGTGTAACCAGCATAGGAAGTAATGCATTTTATAATTGCAGCAGGTTAACTTCAGTTACTTTTGAAAACACTACTGGTTGGAAGGCTGGAACTGTAGTTGTTAATGTTACGGACCCATCTCAAAATGCAACATACTTAAAAACCACCTATCGTAGTTCTACTTGGACAAGGTCATAAACAAACCAAATTGGGTAAACAAAAAAGAGCAAATTTTATTGCTCTTTTTATTTAGCTTAATATGCTAAGATTATCTAACTTATTTGCTGGGCGTGGAATCAGAGTGGCAGCGATGGTGAAATTGAGTTGTAAAAAACAATAACATAGTGAGGACAACACAATTAATGATTGTTGCACAAGATGATAAAAATGTGAAAAAAAGCAGGTAATGGTTTTACAATAAAACACCACGGAGTTATCCGTGGTGTTTTTTAAGAGAATTTATATATTAGTTAAGAGAATCTTTGAAGCTCTTGCCAAATTTGAGTGCTGGTGATTTGCAAGCTTTAACTGCAATGGTTTCACCTGGTTTTTGTGGATTTTGGTGAACTGTAGCTTTTTTGTTTTTTGCTACAAAAGTTCCAAATCCAACAAGTGTGATTTTGTCATCAGCAAGCATTGATTCTCTGATTGTTTCTACCATAGCTTCATAAAATGCAGTTGCATCTTTGATTGTAGACTCTGTTTTGTCTGCAATATTTCTTAAAAATTCATTTTTGTTCATAAGTAAAACCTCCTAAAAATTTTTTGTGTTTTGTTTACCTACTATGTTTAGTGTAACATAATTTTTTTGACTTGCAAAATACTTTTAAACTTTTTTTTAAAAATATCGTGATTTTCAAGGTTTATAAGCCTTAATAGTAATAATTATATCACTAAAATTATTTTTAAAACATAATTTTTAACTTTCTCATATAATACATCAGAGGTGAAAAATGAAGAGAGCGAATGTTGTTATTAAAGATAAATCATCAGTTTTTATTGACGAAAAAGTTAAAGTGGGTGAAAATGTTATTATTTATGAAAATAATAGAATTGAGGGCACAACTGTGATTGGTGATAATGTTACAATTTATCCAAACAACTATATTGTTAACTCTGTGATTGGCAAAGGTTGCAAGATTTATAGTTCTATGATTGAAAACAGTGAAATTGGGGTGTGTGCAAATGTTGGGCCTTATGCACACCTAAGGTGCAGTGCCAAAATTAGGGGACATGTTAGAGTTGGAAATTTTTGTGAAGTTAAAAATTCAGAAATTGGAGCTCACAGCAAGCTTGCACACCTTGCTTATGTTGGTGATGCTAAGGTTGGCAAAAATTGTAATATTGGTTGTGGTGTAATTTTTGTTAATTATAATGGAAAAGTAAAACAAAAAACTACAGTTGAAGATAATGTGTTTATTGGTTCTAATGTTAATATTATTGCTCCTGTGACTATTGGTGAGGGTTCATATATTTGTGCAGGCACAACAATTACAAAAAGTATTGATGCTGGTGATTTTGTTATTGGTAGAGTTAGAGAAGAAGTTAAACCAGATAGAGCTAAAGACTATCTTGGAGGCAGTGATGAAAACACAAGTGTCAAAAAATAGTTGAATAATTGAATAATAGTTAATTTTGGCGGGAAACTCCGTCAATTTTTATTGTAAAAATAAATTTTAAGTGCTATTATATTTTTATAAATTATAGGAGCAATAGATATGATAGACATTAATATTATTAGAAATAATCCAGAACTAGTTAAGGAAAATATAAAGAAAAAATTTCAAGATAGCAAACTTGTTTTGGTTGATGAAGTCATTAGTCTTGATAAGAAAAATAGAGAACTTAAACTTGAAGGTGACAACCTTAGAGCTCAGAGAAATAAGCTTTCTGCTCAAATTGGTTTGCTCATGAGAGAAAAGAAAATTGATGAAGTTGAAGCTATTAAAGCAGAAGTTAAAGCTGATGCAGATAAACTTTTAGAAATTGAGAAAGAACAAACAGGTCTTGATGAAGAAATCAAGAAGCGTATGATGCTTATTCCAAATATAATTGACAGCAGTGTTCCTATTGGTGAAGATGATAGCAAAAATGTTGAGGTGGAAAGATTTGGAGAAGCAGTTGTTCCTGAATATGAAATTCCTTATAATGCTGATATTTTTAATGCTGTGGGAGGGCTTGATAAGGAGAGTGCAGGAAGAACATCTGGCAATGGTTTTTACTATTTGATGGGCGATATTGCAAGGCTTCATGAGGCTATGATTGCTTATGGAAGAGACTATATGATTGACAAGGGTTTCACATATTGCATACCACCATTTATGATTCATAGTGATGTTGTTACTGGAGTTATGAGCTTTGCAGAAATGGACGCGATGATGTATAAAATTGAGGGTGAAGATTTGTTTTTGATTGGAACAAGTGAACACTCTATGATTGGCAAATTTAAAGACCAAATAATTAAAGAAGAAGAGTTGCCAATAACACTTACATCTTATTCTCCTTGCTTTAGAAAAGAGATAGGTTCTCATGGACTTGAAGAGAGAGGAATATATAGAGTTCACCAGTTTGAAAAACAAGAAATGGTTGTGCTTTGCAAAGCTGATGAAGCTATGGATTGGTATAATAAAATGTGGAGATATTCTGTTGATATTTTCAGAAATATGAATATTCCAGTTCGTCAGCTTGAATGCTGCTCTGGTGACCTTGCAGATCTTAAAGTTAAGTCTTGTGATATTGAGGCTTGGAGCCCAAGACAACAAAAATATTTTGAGGTTTGTTCATGTTCAACTCTTGGTGATGCACAGGCAAGAAGACTTAACATTAGAGCAAAGGGCAAAGATGGAAACTATTTGGTTAACACACTAAATAACACGGTTTTAGCTAGCCCAAGAGCTATGATTGCACTTGTTGAAAATAACTATAATGAAGATGGTTCAATCACTATTCCTGAAGTTCTTAGACCATATATGGGTGGAAAAACTAGAATTGAAAAGAAAAAATAATTTTTGCTTAAATGTATAAATTTATTTAGATTAATAAAAAAAACACCAGTTTTAAGCTGGTGTTTTTAATTTTTATAAATTATAAGCTCTTGGTTCTGCATGAATTTCTAGACCATAAATTAGCCATTTGAATGTAACTTTGCTATCATCTGATGTGTTGAATATATCTGTTTCTAAAATATCAAAAACTATGCTTGTTCCAGAAGTTGTTGCAATGACTTTGTTGACTTCAAATCTAAATTCAGCAGAACTATTTTCCTTTGGAGTTGTTGTGTGTGTTTCTTTAAACTCTTTATTGGTTGGTTCTGTTCCAACTTTGTCTTCAGGAATAACATTGTCAATAGTAAGGGTTAATTTAAATTCTTCATCGCTATCTTCATTTGTATATACATATAAAACAATATAATCAATATATAGGTGATAGGTTCTTGAATTTTCACTGTGATTATTAATTTTAATTTCTGAGTAGCTATCAAGCAGATCTTTATTTGGTTTTGACCTTGTTAGGTCTGATAGACTCAAATTTCTTGTGCTGTCTGGATTAAAGAAAGTGCTAGTTATGTTATTATCAAAATAATAGCTTAGATTTTCAAGCTCAACAGTTTTTTTATTTCCACAGCCCACTAGCAATATAACGGGAATACATAAAATTAATGCAAAAAAACACTTTAGTTTATTTTTCATAAGACACCTTAATTTAGTATTTTTTAAAATAATGATTTGAATTTAATCCAAATTGCAGTGAAGATATTTTGTCCATAAGCAATTGTTATTTTTACTGAGCCTGCAATATTTTCATAAGAAACAGTTCCAAAAAATCTGCTGTCTTCTGAACCATTTCGGTTATCTCCCATAACATAATATTCGCCATCTGGAACATATCTTTTAACTGAACCTTCTATCATGAGTTCTGTGAAAAGTGCATAGTAATATGGGAAGTAATATTTGGAATTTTTATCACCATAAATTTGTAATGATGATGCAGTGAAATACATATGGTCATTTAAATATGATTGATCTAGTCCAATATCATTTCCGTTCTCATCATAAATAACAATATCATAATAGAAACGATCAGTTGATGAAACAGAAGTTGGATTGTCTATCAAATAAAATTTTATAATTTGACCAGGGCAAGCAACAACTCTTTTAATTAAAAAATCAACATCATTATCTGTAACATATTTTTGCTCTTTATTTTCAACAATAACAATGTCATTGTTTTTATATGAACTGTTTTTGCTATAATAAACTACATCGCAATGTTCTTCATCTCTTTCGTTTGAAACTTGTGTGTTGATTGATGGTTGCATGCTTGTTCCAACAACTTTGATTGGTGTGAGCCAAACTTGAAAAACAAATATTGAGGAAATTAATGCAATGCCAAAAATCATCAAAAATGTAAATAGTGAACCATCAACAAAAAAGGTGAGTCTATTTTTGTTCTTTTTAGGTTTTTCATCAGGTTCTTCTTTTTCTTCAAGCTGTGACATTTCAAGACTTTCGCCTGTAGGTACAAACTTGTCTTCAGAAACAGACTCAACTTCATGAATTGAAGAAGAATTTTCTAATTTAATTACATTTTCAGCTTGTCTGAGTTTTAAAAATTCATCTTCAGAAATTTCAGCACTATAAAACTTGGCGGTGATTTCTTCGCCAATCATTTCTTCAATTAGCCCTCTCTCATCTCTTAGTTCATTTTTGCTCATATATAATATAATTTTACACTATTTAAAAAAAATTTACAATAGTTTTTGCAATTTTATGATTGCTGTTAGCATTATATTCAAAATATTAAAAAATATATAATAATTTGTAGAATTCTAACTTAAAATATGCTATTATTAATTTATGAGAAAACTATTTTATGCCACTTTTGAAAGAGGCTATGACGAAATTGCACTTAAGGTAATAAAAAAATATGATAAAAATGCACATGTTAAAAGAGTATATGGTGACAGCGTGTTGTTTTTTGCTGATGAAAAATTTAATTTTTCAAATAGCTTGTTTTTAGAAAACTATACTGTTTATGATTGTACGAAAAAAGAGGGGAATGGTGCAATTAATGCAGAAATGAAACATTTACTTGAAAAGAAAGGTTTCAAAATTAATCTTCCAAGCGAAGTAAAAAAGTTTAAACTAACTTTTGTTAAATATAATGAGAAACTTTTAATTGACCAAGCACTTAGAAATGCTTTTGAAATTATGCTTAAAAAGATTACTAGAAGACAGATTGGTTTTTATGACACAGAGGCAGAACTTGTTTTGATGGCAAAAGAAGATGGCGATTGTTTGTTTATGAAAAAGAATATTTGTAATTCTGAATTAAACAAGGTTTATGCTGGCTATGGAATATCACCAAGAACTGCTTTTGCAATGAATTTTTTATCTCAGCCAATAGAAAAAGAAGTTTCACTTGACCCGTTTGCTGATAATGGTATAATTTCTTATGTTAGGGCACTTTGCTTTAAAAAGGCAAATGTAATTGCAAATGAGGCAGAAGAAAGAAAAGTTGTTGAAATTAAAAAACTTGCAAAAAGCCTTAAAGATAAAAGTTTTTCTGTAATGAAATATAAGTTTCTTAGTGAAATTTTCCCAATTCATTTTATTGATAAAATTGTAACAGTTCCACCAACAAGCAAAAGCGAACTTGATGCATTTTTTAAAAAAGCATATGTTTTGAAGGTTAAGAGAATTGTTATTCTTTCTAAGTCTCATGACATTATGATGATAACTAGAGAAATGTTTGATATTAAAGAGCAATATCAAGTTGGAGCAGAAAAAATATATGTGCTAGAACTTGATAAATAGTTAAATAAAAAAAAGACGTCTATCAAAACACGATAGATGTCTTTTTTCTAATTAAAAATTAATTTTAACCACCAAAGAATGAAGTCCAAGTATCAACTGATGGGTCGGTGTGTTTAAGGTTTACAATTCCTTTCTTTTTAGGTGGGTTTTTAGAATCATTAGTTTTGCCCATGATTGCTGTGTAAACATCAACTTGAGACCTTCCAAGAATTTCAACAGAATGAGAAGTTTGTTGAACTGGTCTGCTATTTTTTTGCATCATGGCTTCGATAAACTTTTGTTCTCCCCACGACGCATATCTTGATTCATATAGTGCAATTTCAGCATTAATATTATTTGGTGTGATGTGTTGCAATAAGTTTGGATAATATTTTACTGCAAGTTCAAACCCCTTATATTTTTTCATTGCATCTTTAACATATTTTGGAATTTGTGGATTGTTCATAAAACTTATTCTCCTATATAACTATATAATAATTATACAACAATTTTTTTAGAAAGTAAATACCTAAGTTATGGATTTATTGTTTATTGGTGTTTGCAGTTTTTGATTCTTCAGGTTTTTTTCTGAGATTTAATTTGTCTTGTCTATCTTTCATTTCTTTATATGTTTTATATATTGATTTAGAGTGAATATAGACAATAATTGTGCTTATAATCAGTGCAAAGACAAATATTCCAAGTTCATAAATAGAAAGCTTAAAGAAACTGAAAACTATTGACACAATTATTAGCAGAAAACTTGTGAAAAAATAAACATCTCTTGCAAAAAAGTGTGTCTGTTTCCAAATAAACTCTGTTTCTCTTGTGCATTTGAAATTTATTGCAGGGCGACTTAAGTATGGAACGTTTTTAAGTTTGATTGAAAGAACCATCATTATGAATGCAAGTGGCAAAAAGGTTATTAGTGAAATTGGCAATTCACATGGCATTCCAACAACAATTATGTCTGTTAGGCACAAATGGGTGAGTGAAAGACAATTTTCATATAAACAAAACACAAATAATATTTTTAAGAAAAAAGAAAGTTTTGGCATTTTGTTTGTTAGGCAAATTGCAATCGCAAGAAGAAGAGGAATAATGACAGATAAAATCAAAACCCATTTAGTGGTTAATAAAGAAACTTCTTCATTAAAATTAAAAAGAATTGGAATTTGATTTGGAATCATTGTGATTAGCAGTGATAGATAGACTGCAAAATTAATAATTCCTAGTGAAATGAATATAATTTTATTTTTTAGTTTCATAAAATAAATATATTGTTTAGTTTGAATTTTGTCAACAAAAAGAGGCTCTGAATTATTTTAGCCAAAGCCTTAGAATTATTTAATTTTTATTTTACAAGTTTTGCAGCTTCTTCACAGAGGTCTGATAGTTTGTCTAGTTCTGATTGATAGATTGGTTCAAGTTTTGTAAGTTTCTTTTTTTGAATTTTATTGTGGATAAGCCAGCCAAGAAAGCCAAGCCCTAATCCAACAACTCCAATTGCAATGCCACTAGCCATATAGGCGACTCCGCTCATGCACATAATCATGCTCATGCCTCCGCCAAGGGTGAGAGCTCCAACAACCCCAGTAACAACGGCTTCTGGCACGCCAGCATTTTTCTTTTGACTTTGAAGTTTGTCTATGTTGTTTAGGGTGGTGTCTATTTTTTCTTGAAGCTTAATTAATTCCATCTTTTTTTCTATTTTTATGTTAAAGATATTTGCACAATTGCCTGTATTAATCGAAGTTCTTTTTATGAGCATTATCAAGACATAAATGACCTTATGATTAAAACTGAAGCAGAACTTTCAAAACACATGGCTGAAAATTTTGCAAATCCACCATATTATAATAGTGAAAATGTTATAAAAATGTTTAATTTTATAAAAGACAACAAAGAATTTTATTCTGCACATCTCAAAAATTATGAAAATTCACTTATGGTTAAATCGGATTTTACATCATTTATCAAGGTTCATAACAATTCAAAAGCGAGATATGATTATACAGAAACAGAGCTTGTTTATCATATGGCATTCTTTGCAGCTGGCATAACAGCAATTTGCAAGGTTTGGCTTGAAACCGGTTTAAAAGAAACTCCTGAAGAGCTTGCTGATATAATTAAAAGAGAATATAGCAAGAACATTAGTTTTATTAAAAATGCTTAGAAATATTAAAATAAAAAAGACTGATATTTGTCAGTCTTTTGTTGTATTGGTTGTTAATTTTTAATGCTGCTGTTTAAAAGGGTTAGTGTTTTGTTTTTTGTGTCAAGTTCAATTTCAGCTCCATATGGCAAAACCATTCTTGGGAAGCTATGCCCAAAATTAAGATTGCACATAACTGGAAAGTTATAACATTCTAGCATTTCGCTAAGTATAGTTTTATATTCTGCGTAGTAGGTTTCGTCCATAGGTTTGCCAAAAAGAAGTCCAGAAATATTATCAAAAATTCCATACGTTTTAAGTGATAATAACATTGCTTTAAATTCTTCAGGTGATGGTTTTTCATTGCTGGTTTCCAAAAATAGAATTTTGTTTTTAAACCATTTTGGTTCTGGCATGATAGGGTAATCTTTTAAAATTTGTTTTAAATTTTCATGTTCTTCATCTGACAAATTTTTGTAGCCAGTGAGCCTTGAAATGATTTCTATGCACCCACCAAAAAGTTCACCTTTAGCTTTGCCTGAGCCGCAAACAATTTCATAGCCCTTGGTTTCAGTGTGGGAAATTCGTTTTGTTCCAACAGCAGTTGGTGAGAAGTCTGTTCGCTCTTCATACCAAACATTACTTGACTTAATTTCATATGGAACTTTTGGCTCAAAGAAATATTTTACAGCAGCTTTTGTGTATGGAAGCATATCTTCTTCAAACTCTGCAAAATCTGTTATGAAAGCTGGGCCATAAAATGTGTTTAGCCCAAGCGAGTTTAACAAAATATGAATGGTTGTGGTGTCTGAATATCCAGTAAAGATTTTTGGATTTTGCCTCACAAGATTTTTAAATTCTTCATCGCCGGCAAGGTATGGGATTAGTTTATATGAGTCATTTCCTCCAATTGCAGAAATTATTGCCCTAACTTTGTTATCAGCAAAGGCTTGCTTTAGGTCTGCAGCTCTTGCTTCTGGGTGTTTGTCTAAATATTCTAAACCCTTTAAACTGTTATCCATAAATATTGGTTCAAGCCCTAATCCTTTTAATCTTTTTGTGCCAAGTTCAAGTTCATGGCTCACAAATTTCTCGCCTAAAATTCCGCTAGAGAGGCTGACAATTGCAACTTTATCACCATATTTTAGTGCTTTAATATTTTCCATAAAGTTCTCCTAACAAGATTTTAACATAAAGCTGAGAGTTGTTACAACAAAAAGTAAACTTTTTTATTTGTTTCATTAAATCAAAATATGAGGGTTTTATAATGCGAAAACGCAAAAACATTCAATAAGTGAAAAAGAAATATTATAATTAAAATATAAAAACATGCAAAAACGCAGAAAAACCTAATAAAAATAAGTCAAACCACTTGA
>CATLBG010000036.1 GCA_949878595.1 uncultured Clostridia bacterium | reverse complement strand
TTACTCCAAATAAATTTACTTCCATAATTATAACTAACTTCACTTAGTATTGTCAATTAAGTTTTAAGTTTGAAGAATAAATTTATTTTTCTAGTCAATAATTTATTCAGGAGCAACTTAATGGAAAATAAACAACAAACTGAAAATAAATCTGAAAACAAAAAAGAAAATAAGTCTAATTCAAAATCTAAAGCAAAATCAGAAAGTATAAAAGATAAAATTTTTATGACTCACTTATGGTGGGTTGATGCTCTTTTGTTTATTGGAGGAACAATCCTTCTTGGAGGGCTTGCCACTCTTCTTGGTGGAAAAATGTTCAATTTTCAAAATTATAAAATGCCACCAGGGACTGTTCCAAAAATTGTTTTTCCAATAGCTTGGGCAATAATTTATATTTCAATTGGTGTGTCAACGTTTTTAATGTGGCGTGATAAAGAAATAAAAGAAAAAGACCGAAAAATAAATCTTATTTTATATTTCGTTCATATGTTTTTTAATATAATGTGGCCTTTATTTTTCTTCAGATTAGACCTTCCAATTTTTGCTTGTGTATGGTTACTTTTAACCGTTATTTCTGCTATGGTTGTTACGTTTAGATATTTCTATGCAAATATTGTTTCAGGAATAATTTTCTGTATTTATAACATTTGGCTTATCTATGCCCTTTATCTAAACTTAGGACTATGCCTATTAAATTTTGCTTAAAAAACGCAAAATATTTAAAAACTATATTAAAATTAATAAAAAACTCGTGAAATTCACGAGTTTTTATTATTTTTCAATTTCTGGAATATCTGAATTTTCTATTTCAGATGAATCAGTTTGAGGTGCATCAATAGATTCTGTTTCATATTCATTAGTATCTTCTGCTTGCTCAGTATGGTTATATGAACTTAAATCTGAAGTTTGTTTTTCAGCATTGGCTGTTGCCTCATTTATTGTTTTTTCTAAACTAGACGATACTTGCTCATTTTCATTTTCAAAACTTGATCTAGTATCTGAATCAAATGATGATCTTCCAATTCCAAATATATTTTTAAAGAAATCCCATAGTCTTCTAAATATTGATTTTCTTACTCTCTCTGCCATATTTCTCTCCTCCCTTATATTACTATTATATCACATAAATTATAGAATTTCAAGTTGTGTGCTATGTTTTTTAAAGAAGTCAAATTTTGGTTCAATAAAAGTTGGTTTATGATTTTGTTTGCTTTCAAAAAAGTTATAAATTGGTTCATTAACTTTATCCCAATCAAAAACATTTTCATTACAGCCAAGCATATTTGCCAAATTTTCTATTCCACTAGGTGCAACCGAGTGAAGCATAACCATTGCAACTTTTATATAATGAAGAGTATTCACAATAACATTTGCTTCTTGATCTTTGTCTTCTGCATTAAAATTTTTTGTCCAATACTTATTGATATTTCTTAAGAAGCTATCAAGTTCATAAATGCAAAGGTGAAATTTATTTTCCATCATAGCCTTTTCAAATTTAAGAGTACTCATTTCACATTCAAGCAAAACCTCATCTGAAACTTCACCATAAGGAATCACACCATCAAAATCTTTCTGCCAAGTATAGAATATTGTTCTAAGTGAGCGATTATAAACATTAGTAAGCAGATTTCCATCTTTAATTGCTGGATCAATATCTTCTGGTTTTGCATCTGGGTCATATACCTTCGGGTTAAATGAAGAAGATGTATTTCCAACAGAAAGTCCAAGAAAGTGTGCACGGAGCTGCTCATGAGTATAGTGGTCTAGAAGTTCATCTGCCATTGGTGCCTTAATTTTTCCAGAAGAACTTGCCTTATTGCCCATAAATAATGAATGTTTATTTACAATGAGTTGACTAATTTGCAAACTACCCTCAGGTGCATCAACCTTAGGATTATTTCCTTGAGTGGCTAGCCACATTGCATGTTGTGCTGGACCATAAAAATAAATATTGTCTTCACCAATAACTTGATAAACTTTTGAATCTTTACTGCACCACCAATTTTTCCATTCATCTTCTGGCAAACCATTTTTCTTTAAATAGGTTCTTGTAAAAGAAATTGGTGCCCAAAGAGATTCTGGCCAACAATAGAATGTTAAACCTTTAACTCCTTCTTTTTCAGGGACAGGAACCCCCCAAGAAATGTTGCCTGAAAGTCTAAATGGAACAAGAGTTTTTCCCGTTCTATACCTTATTCCTGCAGCCGACAAAACCTCACAAGCTTTTTCTCTTGCATCAAGAGTTTCAAATATAATTACAAAACTTGCCTTGCTCTTATCTTCAACTTGTTCAAAGTGTGGAAGTTTGCTTGAAAGTTTTTCAAAATCTGCCATAAAATCTTTTTTAATATAAATTTCTGGCTTCTTTAAAAATTCCTTAATCTCTTTTGTAACAAAACTTCTTGTTGGTGTCTTAGTTTCAAGCTCTTCTATCCACTCTTTTAAAAGTTCCGTATAATTTTGCAAATTAAAATACCAGTTATCTGTCTTTTTTAGCACTGGTTTTGTGCCTGTGAGTGTAGAAATTGGCTCAATTAATTCTTCTGGCAAATATTGATGACCAAGGTCACATTCATCAGCATAACCCTTTTCACTCTTACAACCTTCTATTGGACACTTGCCAAGAACTTGTCTTCCATTCAAAAAACAGCCAGCCTTCTCATCATAAAACTGATAAGTTGACATTTTTGAAAGTGTGTTGTTGTTATATAAAATATCAAAGAATTCTTCACTTACCTTTTTATGCATTTCAGCAGAATCACCAATTGCTGAACCCTCAAAAAAGTCTAGACCTATTTCATATTTTTTTAATGTTTCAATGTGTTTTTTATTAAAGCTTTCAACCATATCAGAAATTGTGCCACTGAATCCATCAGCCTGCATTTTTCTGAAAGTTTCAAGTGATGGCGAACCATAGCAATCAGTTCCAGATAAAAATATAACATTATCCTTGCCTAGCTTATCCTTCAAAAATCTTGCAAAAAAATCTGCATAAACAAACATGCCACAAACATGTCCATAATGAAGCCCCTTGTTGCCATAAGGCATTCCACCAGTGACTATTGCCCTTTTTGGAAAACTTGGTCTACTATGCTTCATTCTCTCTAAAATTTCCCTCATTTTTTCTGTTTCCATATTTATCCTCCATAATGAAAAAAGTCATCAAACAATGTTGCTTGATGACTAAAATTCACAAGCAACAAAATGCCTGTGCGAGAACTTTCTCGCACTACTAAATTTGTTGCTGAAATCTTTTACAAATATTTACCATAAATAAATCTTACTCCAATTATTAATTTCTGTCAATGTTTTTATTTTATAAAGTCAGAAATATTATTTGCATTCGCTATCAAAATAAATTTATCAGTGAGTTTAGAAATTTGTTTTTTTGAAGCTTGAACATCTTTGATTTTTCTTTCAATTTCATCAAATTTTAAAAGAACATCTCTAATGCTTTCTTTATCTTCAGTTTTTCCAACAACACCTAGTTCATTTGAAATAACTTTTGTATTTGATGAACATTCAAACACAACATAGTTATAATCTCTAATTTCTGAAAAATCACCATAAATATTTTCAAAGTCAAATTCTTGTAGTCTATAAAATTTTCTCGCTTGAAGATAGTTTGCACCAGCATTCATTTTGTCACTTTCATAAGAAAACATATAATAGTTTGCATTAGAATCAGCTATATTTCTACTGGTTAGTGATTTCTCTAAATAAAACGAAATATTTAAATATTTTGATTTCTCATCATATTCAATTTCATAGCAGAACATATTAAAACTTTTTGGATTTTCTGCAAAATTATAATCCTTTTTTGAAAAAAGCATATAAATTTCAATATTATTTAAATAATCTTTCTTCTCTCTAGTCACATAAAGCATTTCAAGTTTGTTAGCATCACCCTTGATTAACTCAGAACTTGACTCATCACCAGCTAACCAAAGTTTGTTTTTTAGAGCAGTCTCTTCAGACAGCATTTTTAAAAGATATATTCCCTCATAAACAAAATCATTATAAAGCTTATATTCATATTCATTTTTATCTGTCAATGCTGAAAAGCTTGGATATAAATCAGACTGTGTTTTTGTTTCTTCATCTAATTTTTTATGAACTTCTAAAAGCAAATCATTTATTGATTTTTCAGTGCTTGTTGGCCTGTTATTCTCTGAGCCTTCTCCATTATCATTCTTGCTACCACAAGCAACAAATGCAAAGACCGAAAATAAACATAAAACCAAACACATAACTTTTTTTAAATATTTCATTTTATCACCTATGTTTAGTATTTTCTTGATTATATATTTTTAAAGATTATTTTAATTTTAACATATATAAATCTCTTAAAAATCCACCAGCAACACTCATTGTCTTATAATATTTGAGTCCTACTTTTTCAAGCGATTTCTTGCTTGATGGATTTTCTGGATGTGCCATAGAAATAATATAGTCAAATCCTCTTTCTTTTGCAATCTCAAGTTCTATTTTTTGAAGAGTTGGTGTTATTCCCTGACCTCTATACTCTGGAAGAACCAAGTTTCCACCAAGTTCACATACTAAAAATTCTTCAAGTCCAAAATCTTTTTTAAATCCAGACATCATTTCTTGAGAAACATAGAGTTGAGCCATGCCAACAAGTTTGTCACCATCAAATGCACCATAAAGAGGAGCGTAATTTTCTTCATCAAACATTGAGTCAAGTTCCCATTGCTCATAAGGAATAAAGTGATTTTCAGGAATATTTGATAAAACCACATCAATTAGTTTAAATAATTGGTCTTTATATTCTTCTGTTATCTTTTTAAATTCTAACATAGTTCTTTCCCTTATTTATGTTTAAATTATAACACTCATAAAAATATTTTACAAATAAAAAATCACACTAGTATTAGTGTGACATTTTATTTGGTGCGAGGAAAGGGGGTCGAACCCTCACTACTCTCGTAAGCCGCCCCTTAAACGACCGCGTCTGCCATTCCGCCATCCTCGCACAAAGGGAGTTGTAATTTTTTCAAATTACGCTATTAGTATAGTCATAAATCATCAATTTGTCTAGTGATTTTTTTAAATTTTTATAATTAAATTTTTTATTTTTCTTTATTCCCCTTCTTAACAATTAACCCCGCCCACTTCGTTTGCACTTTTAGTATAACACCAAAACAAAGATTTGTCTCAATACTATGACAAAATTTTTAAATTTAATAAAAAAAATATAGTTATATTTTAAGTGCTTCTACAAAACTTTTTAAATTAATTTAAATGAAATTGCAACTAAACCATTCTTCTCAACTTGCTCATATTTTTCATTTGCAAGAAAAATATCTGAAGCCTTTTCAAATGTTTGACTTGGCTTAAAACCACATTTTTCTTTTCCTAGAGTTTCAACAGCCTCTCTTATATCAGTAAAATAATATAAGTTATCAATCTCTGCTTTAACTGTAACCTTTTCAGTATTATTTTCTTTTTGAAGTTCGTTTCCAGTTGCAGACTGAAGCTCAACAACAAAAGTAATCTGATTGCCAACAGCATATGCCTTACGTTTTGCTGTGTTTATAGCAAGTTGAATTGTCTTTTTTCCAGAAATAATTCTTTCAAGTGTTTCGCTGTCAACAACAAAGCTATAATGTCTTCCATAAAATCTCCTTAATTTCATGTTTATGTTTTAATTTTATAAAACTTTAAACTAAAAGTCAACATCATAAATAGAGTTACTAAAAAATTTCATCACTTTTGTAAAAATTGTAATATCTCAAGACTTTTTTATAATAATTCTTAGTTTCTCTATAACTAATTTTATCTTCTTCGACTTCCCCATTTTCACCAAGCCAATTTTTTACAGCTCCTTCACCTGCATTATAAGCACAAATTACTGTTCCCATATTATCAAATTTTTTAAACAAATAATTTAAATAAAAACAACCATACTTAATATTTATTTCTGGATTATAAAGATTTTCTGATTTGAAATCTTCACCAAATTCACTAGCAATCCATGAAGCCGTGCTAGGCATAAGTTGCATTAACCCAATTGCCCCTGCAGAAGACTTTGCGTTTTTATCAAAATTACTCTCTGTTTTGATAATTGCATAAACCAAAGCTGATTCTATGTTATATTCTTTTGAATAAGATAAAACCATATTATTATATTTTTTTGGAACAACTGCATATCTGAAAACAATGAAGAAAATAATTGTTAAAACTAAAATAGAAGAAAATAATATTAAAGCCAATTTTTTCATAATAATTTATATGCAAAAAATTATATTTCTAATCAAAAAACACTAGACAAACTAGTGTTTTATATTTAGTGACCATCGCTCCATCTATAGCTAGCCCTAACATCAACCTCAAGCGGAACAATAAGTTTAGCTGCATTTTCCATCTGCTCTTTTAATAATTTTTTTACAGCGTCTTGTTCTTCTTTTGGACAATCTATAATAAGTTCATCATGCACTTGCATAATTAATTTGGCTTTATAGCCTCCTTGTTCTAGTGCATTAAATGTATTTACCATTGCAATTTTAATTACATCTGCAGCAGTCCCTTGAAGTGGCATATTTTGACTTGCTCTTTCCGCTCTTGTTCTAACATTATAGTTGGAAGATTTTATATCAAACATTTTTCTTGTTCTTCCGAAAAGCGTTGTTGCCTTTCCTGTTTCTCTAGCTGTTTCAATAGATTTCTCCATAAATGCTTTAACTGCAATATGACTTGCATAAAAGCTATTAATATATTCTCTTGCTTCTTTAGCAGATATTTTCAAGTCCTCTGCCAAACCATATTCACTTATGCCATAGATAATTCCAAAATTAACAATTTTAGCAGTCCTTCTCATTTCTGGGGTAACCATATCTGCAGAGACTCCAAAAACTTCACTTGCTGTTTTTGTGTGTACATCTTCACTATGCTTAAAAGCATACACTAACCCTTTATCTTCAGAGCAATGTGCAAGAAGTCTAAGCTCTATTTGAGAATAGTCTGCATCAATTAAAACATTATCTTCAGAAGAAGCAACAAACATACTTCTAATTTCTCTGCTTTCTTCTGATCGGATTGGAATATTTTGCAAGTTTGGTTCAGTTGATGACAACCTTCCCGTAGTGGTTAATGTTTGTTTAAAATATGTGTGAATATGAGATTTGCTATCCATGTGTGGAAGCAAACCATCAATATAAGTAGATAAAAATTTTGAAACTTTTCTGAACCTCAAAATCTTTTTTACTATCTCATGCTCTGAAATAATTGACTCTAACACCTCAGCACTTGTTGACTCTTTTCTATCATGAGAAAGCCCAAGTTTTTCATATAAAATTTTTGCAAGTTGTTTTGGAGAATTTAAGTTAAATTCTTCACCAGCAAGTGAATAAATCACTTTTTCAAGTTCATCTTGTTCTGTTTTATAAGTTTCTTTTAATTTTAGCAAAACTTGATTATCAAGTTTAAATCCAATATTTTCCATTGAAAAAAGCACTTTTGCAAGCGGAATTTCAACTTCTGAATATAAAAATTGCAGTTTTTCATCTTCTATCTTTTTTCTATATTCTTCAGAAAAAGCAAAAAGTTTTGTTGCAATATAATCTGTTTTCTCTTCAAAAAATACATCTTTAATTCCCTCAACTGGAACTCCATCAACTAAATATTTTGCAATTGAAACATCAAAATAGTTATTAATCTCACAGTCATGTTCTTTCAAACGATACATATCTTTTTTTGAATCAAAACAAATTTTTTGAATTTCTCTATTCTCTAAAATTTGTTTAAAAACATCATAAAAATTTTGGTCGTCTATTCCACCATTTATTAAATCATAGAGAAGTTTAACAACATACTCTTTTTGTCCAAGAGAAATATGAATTTCGCCCTCAGAAAAGTAAATTGAAAACATTTTTGCTTTCTTAATTTTTTCAGCAAGATCTTTTACTCCAGCATCTTGAGTTATATTTTGAACCTCATAAATTGTTTCATTTTTTTTGCCTTGAGTCATATCAAAATTTGCAGTAGTTCTGATTAGTGACTTAAATTCATAATACTTAAAAAAGTCATAAACTTCAGCAGAAAATGGAAAATCATATTTTAAATCTTCTAAGTTTATATCTAAATCACCTTCTGTTTTTATTGTTGCAAGCACCTTAGACATAAATGCATTTTCTTTTCCAGCAATAATTTTTTCTTTTGTCTTACCTGAAAAATCATCAACATGATTATATAAATTTTCTATGGAACCATATTTTATAATAATATCTGTGGCAGTCTTTGGCCCAATGCCTGCAACTCCAGGAATGTTGTCTGCAGTGTCACCCTGAAGAGCTTTTAGGTCAATAAACTCTTTTGGACTCACACCATATTCTTCTTTAAGTTCCTTAACGCCAATAATTTTAACTTCACTTGTTCCTTTTTTTGTAAAATATACTTTAGTAGTTTTATCAACAAGCTGAAAAGAATCTCTATCTCCTGTTACAATAATTGTTTCTATATCTGGAAATTTCTTTGCAATTATGCCAATAATATCATCACCCTCAAGTCCTTCCTTTTCAGCAATCTTTATGTTCATCTTTCTGAGCATTTGTTTGACAGGTTCGATTTGACTCTTGAGTTCCTCTGGCATTGGTTTTCTTGTTGCCTTATAGCCATCATATATATCATTTCTAAAAGTATGCTTTGACACATCAAATGCAACAGCAATATATTCTGGCTTTATTGTTTGAATTACATTCAGAATCTGCATGGCAAAGCCATATATTGCATTTGAATATTCACCCCTCGTATTGTTTAAAAGAGGAAGTGCATAAAACGAACGATATAATATACTATTTCCATCAATAATTACAAGTTTTTCTGACATAGCTTTTTACCTACCTAATAATATAAGTATAACAATATTTTAGTCAAAATAAAAATAAAAAGAGAAAATATTTTCTCTTTTTTATTTTGTTTTATAATATTAATTTCTTATTCTTCAACAGTTGCAGTTGCAAGCGTTGCTTCTATTTCTAACTTAACTTTGCTTTCAGTTCCATCTGTGTAAGTTGAAACAAATTTATATTCTTCTGTTTCAGCAGATAAAATTAAATAGCAAAAAGAATCCTCTCCATCTTCACTATCAAGCAAATCTGTTATTGAACCAACATAATTTTGTGTGTTTTTATCTGTAGAGTAAACTTTTGTTTGTTTTCCTTCAATTTCAAACTTTGATAGCGTTCTCTCTTTGTCAAATGAAAATTTTAAAGCAACAACGTGTGTTACATTCTCATCACCATATTTTAGCTTTTGTGATTTTGACATAGCATCAATAGTTCCTGATACTTCAATTTCACCATTTTCTTGTTTAATTTTTGTTTCCTTAGAGTTTTCAAACTCAACATCTTCAAGCATAACTTTTGATAGCGAAACTTTTTCTGCAGTTGCACCACCACCATTTTGATTGTTATTTCCATTAGATTTTCCACAAGAAACAAGCACAAAACTTAGACATATCACAAACATAAACATTGAAAGTCTTGTTAAAATTTTTCTCATTATTCTTCCCC
>CATLBG010000035.1 GCA_949878595.1 uncultured Clostridia bacterium | reverse complement strand
ATAAATTAAAATTAATTATTTTATTATATTTGCAATTGACACAATTATGTTAGATGAATTATAATATATTAAGAGTTATATTGGAGTATGAATTTAGATATAAATTCATGCTTCTTTTAATGAAAAAATAAAAGAAGAGGAAAAATGGTAAATCACGTAAAATTAGAAATAGCTATACAGATTGTTGCTGAAAAGATTTCAGATTTGTATAGACTTAGAGATGAAGCCTCAACTGAGGAAGAAATTAATGAATATAATAATAAACTGGCTCTTGCTTTTGAGGAAAGAGATAAGGTCGCACTTGGCGATTTAACAGTAATTGATAGAATATTAAATAAAGAGGGAGAAAATAATGGCTAATGAAGAATTAAAATATGGAAAGCCTGCCAGCTATGTTGAAGGTGTCATTAGACCAATGATTTCGCCTAATGTTAAACCAGAAGTTGCTGAGCTCATGCTTGAATATGCACTCACTCCAGAACAGCACGCTGATGCACTTTCAAAAATTGGTGAATATTGTTTTGCAGGAAAAACTCCAGTAGAAAATCCAATAATATATTTGGTTATATCTCAAACTGGTGGTGGAAAGAGCAACTTGTCATCTTCAGTTTTGGCAAACAATCCAAACACAGTTGTTATTGATTCAGATGCATTTAAGGCATTTAACCCAAGAAGAGAAGAAATAGTAAAGCAATTTCCAACTCTCTATGGCTTTTTGACTGGACCAGATGCTTATATGCATAGAGACGAAATTTATAGCAAGGCACTCTCAGAGGGATATAATGTATTAATTGAGGTTGCACCATCAACAAAAGAACGTTTGTTTAATATTGATTTTGCAGAACTTGAGAGATATGGATATACAGTAAACTCAAATATTCTTGCTGTGTCTCAACTAAATAGCTTGCTTTCAGTTCATGAGAGATATGAAGGTCAAATTGAATCAGGAATGAAAAATCCAAAACTTACTGACCTTAAAAGAGCTCAAGACTCTTTTGTTGCAGTTCGTTTAATTTTAGAAGATCTTATAAATATGCCTGATGTTGCGGTTAACGTTTATAGAAGATGTGCTTTTTCTGAAAGTGAAACTGAAAGAACAAGAATCTTACCTCCAGTTTTAATAACGAGCGACAAGTCAAGTGTACTTTATGAATATGATGAAGCAATTAAACAAGATCAAGAAATTACACTTGAATCTGCTGATGAAAGAATTTCAATGGTAAGAGATAGTATGAATAATAGAAATGCTCCAACTGACCAAAGAGCTCAATTTGCAAAAATTGAAGAAATTGCAAAAGATTTAGAACAACAGAGAAAATAAAAAAAGAACCTAATCGGTTCTTTTTTTGTTATGAACAAATTTTGAAAGCTAATTTTATATTAATTGACTTTAAAAATAATTTGCGTTAAAGTATAATCATGAGAATATTAGGGATAGACCCAGGCTATGCTATTGTTGGTTATGGCGTGATTGAAAAAGATGAAAAAGGAAAATGCACTGTTTTAGATTATGGTGCAATAAATACTCCAAAAGAAGAGGACTTTCCAGTTCGTCTTGCCATGATTGCAGATGGCATGAAGGCACTAATAAACAAGTTTAAGCCAGATGCCGTGGCGGTTGAAGAGTTGTTTTTTAATCAAAATATCACAACAGGCATTGCGGTTGCTGAGGCAAGGGGAGTTATTCTCTGCACGGCAATTCAAACTGTTCCAATGGTTTATGAGTTTACACCTATGCAAATTAAACTCAGCATAACAGGTTTTGGCAAGGCAGACAAAAAGCAAGTTCAGCTTATGACAAAGTCAGTTTTAGGTTTAAAGTCTATTCCAAAACCAGATGATGCTGCCGATGCACTTGCAGTTGCGTTAACACTAGCACAAACCAATACAAAACTCAAAAATTCTGAGGTTCAAGTTTTCACAAACAACAACCTCAAAAAAACTGATATAAAAGAATTAGCAAAAAGGAAAACTACAAAATGATATATTCATTAACAGGTAAAGTTACAAGGTTAGATGAAAACACAATAGTAATAGATACAGGCACTATGGCTTTTGAGGTGGCTTGTTCAAGTTTCACAGTTTATGAACTTTCAGCAAAATCAGAAATTCAAACAATTCTTACATATCTTCAAGTTAGAGAAGATGCAATGTGTCTTTATGGTTTTAGAGATCAACGAGAGAAACTGCTCTTTAATGACTTAACCTTGGTTTCTGGTGTTGGTCCAAAAATGGCAATCACAATTCTTTCTGGACTTAATATTGATGATTTAGTTAGAGCAATCACAAGTTCAGATATAAAAACCCTTTCAAGCATAAAAGGTCTTGGCAAAAAGACGGCAGAAAGAGTGATATTAGAGTTAAACACCAAACTTGGAGGAACTGATGCTCTAGAGAACTTGGTTTCTGGCGAAGTAAATCTTGCTCAAGGCAAACTTGCTGTTCCGAGAGAAGTTGATGAGGCAACAGAGGTTTTAGTTAGTGCTGGTTTAAATAAGACGCAGGCTCTTGAACTAACAAAAGCGAATTATAAAGATGGAATGACTGGTGAACAACTTGTTGTTTTGTGTTTTAAAAATTTAAGATAAGGAAGAGCTAATGGAAACATTTGACGAAAACAACTATTTTGATAAGTTTGTTCAGAGTTCAATGGACACAGAGGAGAGATTTGTCTCTTCTGAAAAACAAGAAATAGATAACATTAACGAAAATGAACTTAGACCAAAAACAATGAATGATTATATTGGTCAAAAACAGATTAAAGAAAATTTATCTGTTTATATTTCAGCTGCAAAAAAAAGGGGAGAGGCTCTTGACCATGTGCTTTTATATGGACCTCCTGGGCTTGGAAAAACCACACTTGCAGCAGTTATAGCAAATGAACTTGGAAGTAATTTCAAGCAAACATCAGGTCCAGCCATTGAAAAACCAAGCGATTTAGCGGCACTTCTCACAAATTTAAACGAAAATGATGTACTTTTTATTGATGAAATTCATAGGCTTAATCATTCAGTTGAAGAGATTCTATATCCAGCAATGGAAGACCATGCACTAGATTTTATTATAGGCAAGGGTCCATCTGCTAGGTCTATGAGGATTAACTTACCAAACTTTACTCTTGTTGGTGCAACCACAAAAGCAGGAATGCTCACTGGTCCGCTCCGTGATAGATTTGGAGTTTTGTGTAAATTAGAACATTATTCAAATGCAGAACTTGAGCAAATTGTAACAAGATCTGCCAAAATTTTAGATGCGGAAATTGACACAGAATCAGCAAAGATTATAAGTTCAAGATGTCGTGGAACACCAAGAATTGCGAACAGAATTTTAAAGCGTGTTCGTGATTTTGCAGATGTTTTATCTAGTGGAAAAATTGATGCAGAAGTCACAAATCATGCACTTGCAAAAATGGATATAGACAGCCTTGGGCTTGATGGTGTAGATATAAAAATGCTTAGAACTATGATTGAAAATTTTAAGGGAAAACCAGTTGGGCTTGACACTTTGGCAGCAGTTACTGGTGAAGAAACTGAGACAATTGAAGATGTTTATGAGCCATATCTTTTGCAGATTGGTTTCATTGCAAGAACTCCTCGTGGAAGAGTTCCACTAGAGTCAGCCTTTTCACATCTTGGCTATAAAATAGAAGATTATTTAAAATAGGAAAAAATATGGAAATACTTAAAACTAGCGACTTTTATTATGACTTGCCAGAAGAGCTTATTGCACAGACTCCAGCTAGTCCTAGAGACTCAGCAAAAATGCTTGTTTATTCAAAGGAAGATGGCAAGGTTGAGCATAAGATTTTTAAAAATATTATTGATTACTTAACCCCAAATGATGTGCTTGTTTTGAATAACACTAGAGTTATTCCTGCAAGGCTTTTTGCAAGTAAAGAAACAGGTGCAAAAATAGAAGTTTTTCTTTTAAAAAGATTGAACTTAACGGATTATGAAGTTTTAATGAAACCTGCTAAAAAAGCAAAAATAGGCACAAAACTTATATTTTCTGACAATTTAACATGTGAAGTTGTGGGCAATCAAGAGGAAATTGGTGGCAGAATAATAAGGTTTTATGTGAACACTGGAACACTAGAAGCAGAGCTTGACAGAATAGGAAATATTCCACTTCCACCATATATTCACGAAAAGCTTGAAGACTCTGAAGAATATCAAACGGTATACTCAAAAATCAGGGGCTCAAGTGCTGCTCCAACTGCGGGGTTGCACTTCACAGATGAGTTGCTTGAAAAGATAAAACAAAAGGGTATTCAGATTGAAGAAGTTACTCTTCAAGTTGGGCTTGGAACCTTTAGACCAGTTATGGAAGAAAATGCTTTAGACCATAAAATGCACAGCGAAGAAATTGTTGTGTCTGAAGAGGTTGCAGCTAGGTTAAATAAGGCAAAAAAAGATGGAAAGCGAATCATTGCTGTTGGTACAACTTCTGTTAGAACTCTTGAGTCTGCCTCAGATGAATGTGGTCATCTTTCAGCTTATAATGGTGAAACAAACATCTTTATTTATCCGGGCGTCAAGCTCAAATTTGTAGATGCTTTAATCACAAACTTCCATTTGCCAGAGAGCACGCTTATTATGCTTGTTTCTGCATTTATTGGAAGAGAAAAAACACTTGAAATATATAGGGAAGCAGTTGAAAAAAAATATAGGTTTTTCAGTTTTGGAGACTGTTGTTTCTTCTGTTAAAGGATTGTTATGGAAAATAAAAATTTTTCTTTTACCGAGAAGGTAAAATCATCAAACACATATGGCAGAATTGGTGTTCTGCATACTCCACATGGAGATATTGAAACACCTGTTTTTATGCCTGTTGGAACTAGGGCCACAGTAAAGGCAGTTGAACCAAGAGAGCTTGAAGAAGCTCATGCACAAATAATTCTCGCCAATACTTATCATTGCTATCTTAGACCAGGAGCAGATTTGGTTCAAAAAGCTGGAGGTCTTCATAAATTTATGAATTGGAATCACCCAATATTAACAGACTCTGGTGGATTTCAGGTCTTTTCTTTGGCATCACTTAATAAAATTACTGATGATGGTGTTGAATTTAAATCTCACTTAGATGGTTCAAATCACTTTTTTACTCCAGAAAAATCAATTGAGATTCAAAATAAGCTAGGTGCTGACATAATAATGGCCTTTGATGAGTGTTCAACTTATGGCGTAGATCATAAATATGCTGAAGATGCATTAAGACGAACAGAGAAATGGCTTGATAGATGCATTAGCTATCACAAAAATGAAAAACAGCTTTTGTTTCCAATTGTTCAAGGGAATTTTTATGAGGACTTAAGGCTCAAAGCTCTTGAAAATGTAAAAAATAAAGCCACTGTTGGATTTTCAATAGGTGGACTTTCAGTGGGTGAACCAAAACATTTAATGTATGAAATTATGGACGCAATGGCTCCACATTATCCATCAGACAAAGTTCGATATTTGATGGGTGTAGGCTCGCCAGACTGCATAATTGAGGGTGTTATGCGTGGCATAGATATGTTTGATTGCGTGCTTCCAACAAGAAATGCAAGGAATGGAACAGCCCTAACTAGTCAAGGTAAGGTTGTTATTAAAAATGGAAAATATAAAGAAGACTTTACTCCACTAGACCCAGAGTGCGATTGTTATGCTTGCAAAAACTTCACAAAAGCCTATTTAAGGCATTTATTCAATGTTGATGAAATTTTAGGAGCTCAACTTGTTTCAATTCATAATATCAGATATTTAACTAATTTTATGGAACAAATAAAACAGGCAATCAGAGAAGATAGACTTGCTGAATTTAGAGATGAATACCTCAAAAAGACAAATTATAAATAAAAAGTTACAAAATTAGTGTGTTAATAACTCAAAATTGCAGCATTTTGTTTGCAGCTAATCCATATTTTTGTTACAATTGTTACTATTAAAGGAGAATATTTATGAATAGATTTTTATGTGCAGAGGGAAATAGCCCAACAACAATAGTTATTTATATTGTTTTGGTTATTGCTTTAGTTTTTATTTTAGTTGCACCATATTTTACTCAAAGAAAGAGAAACAAACAAATGCAAAATATGCTTGGTGGTCTCAAGGCTGGTGACCTTGTTGAAACTGCAAGTGGTGTAATTGGCAGAGTTATGAAGATTATTGATAAAGGTGAAATTAAAACCGTTATCCTTGAGACTGGTTCAAAAACTGAAAAGTCTTATATTGAAGTTGACCTTAGAGTAATAAGCATGATTTTGAAATCTTCAAAAGCTGAAGCTCAACCTGAAGAGAAAGAAGAAGTTAGTGAAGAAAAGGTTGAAGAAGTTAAATCTCAAACTGAGGAAGTTAAAGAAGTTTCTGCTGAAACAACAGAAACTTCTGAGAAAAAGGAAGAAAAACCAAAAAAGAAGAGAACAACTTCTGCAATTAAGAAAAAATAAAACATTAAGCGACCAAATTTGGTCGTTTTTTTATGAGTTTTTGGTATAACAGACAAATGGCATAAATATATTTTACTAGGAGAAAGTTATGTTTGCTCATTTTAAATCAAAATCTATTTCAGATGAAAATAAAAATTTAATTTTTGCTTTTGTAAAAGGTTTGCTTGCAGCACTTTTAATTAGTTTTGCACTTATAGTTGTGTTTGCATTCATTTTAAAGTGCTTTAACATTTCAGATGTTGCTATTGTTCCAGTGACACTTTTAATTAAGGGTATAAGCGTTTTTGTTGGTAGCATGATAGCTGTCAATGGCAAAAACAAAGGCTTAGTTAAGGGTGTGGTGTTTGGTGCAATTTATGTGCTTTTAGCATTTTTGGTTTTTGGAATAATTGCAGCAAATTTCACCTTTGATTTTGGCTTAATTTTAGATTTTGCTTTTGCTTGTTTGCTTGGAGCTCTGGTTGGAATTGTAAAAGTTAATAAATTCTAGAAAATGCGGAAATTTCCGCATTTTTTATTGATTTTTGAGTTTAAATATTAAAAAAACTGTAAAAAATTTTTATATTGAATTGACGGATAGAGCTTATTTGGTTTATAATAGGCTAGAAGTTAAAAAGGAAATAAATTCAATGAAAAAATTAAATCAAAAAACAGCAATTATTGTTTCCGTTCTGCTTTGCATAATCATGATAGCGGGCATTCTTTTATGCTTTGTTCCAATGAAAGCAGGAACAAAAACATTTTTATCGCTTTCTGGTAGTTTAAATGTTTCAACCGATATGATGGGTGGAATGTATGGTGAATATGATATTATTTCAGAAGACCCAACAACTGCTACAAAACTTGATTCAATGGCAAAAATAAAAAAGGTCTTTGAAAAATTTGGCTACAAAAATGTTAATGTTTACACATTTGGCAGCAAACTCAGAGTTGAGGTAAGTTACCCAAGAGGCAGCAAGTCTTATGAAAAGGTGTTCCAAGAACTAAGCATGGTTGCAGGTGGCTCGTTTAAGCTTAGTTCACAAAATCCAAATGGAAGCACAGGATCTTCTGAGTCAGACAAAGAAGAGCCAATTATTTTAAATGGAAATGAACATGTTGAAAATGTTAGGGTATACACAAATAACTCAGTTAAATATATTTCAATTGAGTTTAATGAAAAGGGTCAAGAAATTTATAAGCAAATTTGTGATAAATCTTCAACAATTTATTTATCGCTTGGTGAGAATTACAATCAACAAATTAACGCAAGTGGAGTTTCAGATTATTCTTCATTAACTCTATCTGATGAAAAATATGAAAATCTTATTTCGCTAGAGCAGAGAGTAACGATTGGTTGTATGGGAATAGATATTAATTCAGACACTGCAATAATTAATACTATGTCAGCAAGCAGTTTTACAGGAAGCAGTTCTCCAGAAGAAAATGGCTTCACATTTGGAACTGTTTCAATCTTAATGTTAGTAACATTCTTGTTTATTGTTGTTGCATTAATTGCAATCTTTGCAGCAAGATTTGGACTTTTTGCAGTTGTTATTGCTATTTCAATGCTATTTAACTCATTCTTGTTCTTAATTTTAATGGTTTTAATGCCATCAATTGAAATCGGAATAGCTGGAGTTTTGGCACTATCGCTTGGTATTGCCATAATTTACACATTTACGTTTATTTTTGCAGAAAATGTGAAAAAGCAATATGACCTTGGAAAGTCGTTTAGAGCTTCGCTTGAAACTGCGTTCAAAAAATCGCTTCCAAATACTATAATTTCAAATTTAGCATTATTTATTTCTGCATTAATCATTTTTGCATTCTCGTTTGGTGAGCTAACAAGTGCTATTGTTATTTTTGCAATTTGCATGGCATTAAGCCTTATAACAAACCTTCTAATTATTCCACTTTTGGTTAAGGTGGGCATATCATTTAGAAAGATAGACACAAAATTGTTTAAACTTCCAAAGAGGGCAATTGGCTTTGAGTCAATTGATGATGACGCAAAGGAGGAAGACTAATATGAAATTTATGCAAAAAAAATATCCACTTCTTGTGTCAGCGATTATTTCTTCAGTAATAATTGTTATATCTCTCTTTATTTTAGGGTTCTTCGGATTAAAACTAAGTGTTTCACTTGGTGGCGGAAGTCGAATGGAAGTTAGCATTGAAGAAGGCGTTAGTATAAATGCAAGCAAAAATACAATTATTGATGTTTTGCATGAACATCACATTTCAATAGATTCTAGCTTTGTTGAAGATAAGTATGTTGCTGGTGTTGATGATGAAACAGAATACCTTAGAAAGTGTATTGTTATTCAAACTGCGAAAAAGGGAATAAGTGATGAAGAAAGAGCACAGATAAAAGCGGATATTGCAAAGGCTCTAAACACTGATATTTCTTATGTTTCCGAATTAGAAGAAATAACAAGCTCAACAAGAGCAAAAGATGTGCTTTTTGTGGCAATTGCGGTTGGCATAATAATTGTTTGTTTCTTTGTGTTTGGTTGGATAAGATATAGCTTATTTGCAGGATTATCATTTATCCTTTCATTCCTTCACAATATAATATTATTCTTGGCACTTATTATTTTAACAAGAGTTCAGCTTTCAGTTATATCTCTTATTTTTACATTAGTAATGTCACTTATTATGAGTGTAATCCTTGTTAATATTTTCGAAAAATTCAAAGATGCTTCAAAACTTCAAGCGAACGAAAAACTTGCTGCTTCAGAAGTTATGATTTCTTGTGAAAAACAAGTTGTTAAGCCATATTTAATAATCTTAGCAGTTGCACTTTTATGTTCAGTTATGCTTTTGATTGTTCCAGCAAACTATGCAAAAATTGCATCAGTGAGTGGAATCTTTGCTTGTTTAGTTACTGCATATACTTCACTTATCATTGGACCAGCAGCCTATGCTTCAATTATTGAAGTTCGTGATATGAATGAAAAGGCAAGGCTTAGCAGAAATGACACTATCAATAAGTCTATAAAAAATAAGATTAAAAAGAATAAACAAACAAATAATTAGAAGAAGAGCTTAGCTCTTCTTTTTATTTTATACAATTGCATTTTTAAATATGTTGTGATAAACTATTTTTATAAGTAGAGAATTTTTATGAAATTAACAGACGAAAG
>CATLBG010000034.1 GCA_949878595.1 uncultured Clostridia bacterium | reverse complement strand
CAAAAATTTTAATAAAAAGAGGCAAAAATGAAAAGAGAAATTAATTATGGCACGCTATTTTGCAGAATTATAATTGGTGTTTTCATTCTGCTTACCGTTTTATGTAATGTGCTACATTTTGTTTACTTTAAATTTTCAGTTGATGGAATTATAAATGTAGTAATAACAATAATCATCTGTACAATTTTCTGTATAATTTTTGGCTTTGGTGCAAAAGGAACTTTAACTCAAATTAAAAAGAAACGCAAAACTCATGAGTTTCACAAACAACTTGAAGATGAAGAATATACCTTACCTGTTTCAAAAAAAGAAAAAATAAAAAATATATTCATTGGATTAGGAATTTTTCTTGGCTGTGGAATTGGCTATGTTCCATTGTTTCTTTTGGGTTCAAACTCTATTCAAAAAATGAATAGTGATGACTATGTTAAAACCACTGCCGTTATAAGATATATTGAAAACTCTCACGATGATATGTATAGGCTTGCATACACCTACACTGCTAAAGACGGAAAAATCTACACTAGCAGCACAAATGCTTCTTTTGGTGGTGCTTCCTTTAAAACAGGTAAATCAGTAACAGTATACTATAATGTTAGTTCGCCAGATGTTATTATTTCACCATCTGACACTGTTATGATGTTTATGGGGGCTAGTTTCTTCTTTTTAGGAGGGTTATTTGCTGCTATTGCAATGCCTGGTTATGCAAAAGGCGCATTTGTTGGCTTCATGTTTAGCACAATATTTTTAATGTTTTCAATTTCATTTATTGTGGGCATAGAACTTGCAAGTGGACTATCTTTCCTAGAACTTCTTGGAAGTGGAATTGTAGTTTATGCAATGCTAATGTTTGGATTTGTTGGACTGGTTCTTATGCTGATTTCTTTTTCACAAACAATAAAAAACATAAGATTTAAAAAATTTAAAAAGAATAATCCCGAATATGTTCAAAGAGTTAATGAAAGTAAAAAGCAAAAATTAGATAAAAACTTAAAAGATTCAAATAAGGCATTAAAAGAACCCGATAGTGAAATAATTATAAAACCAAAAAAAGAATTTAAAGAAAAATATCCTCGCAAAAAATATAAACATACTTTTCATGCAGGATTAATTCCAATGATTTTAGCCTCAACAGTATTTTTTGCTACTGGAATGTGTGTTATGATTTTGATTGGAATAATTCCAACTGCAAAATATTATAGCTATGAAAAAACCAGTGCAGTAGTAACAAAAATTGACACTTATCACAGCAAAAAAGACGGAAATTTGCTTGCAACTTATTTTTATGAATATGAAGTAGATGGCAAAAAATATGAAAAAGAAAGCTCTTATGGACAAAGTGCAGAACTTGTTCCAACAATCGGTAGCACAATTGAAATTAGAGTTAATCCAGACAACCCAGAAGAAGTGTTAGATGGTGGTTTCATTAATTGGATTGCTATAGCCATGGGTGCTATATTTGCTGGTGTTGGTTTCGGGCTATATATTGCAACATTTATAATGAGCCGAGATGGTGTAAAAAAGTCAAAATAAAATAAAAAGAAAATTAATGCATAAAAAGACTTGGATTTTTCCAAGTCTTTTTTTATTTTGAATATTTTTTTGCAAGTCTCTCTGCATAGCCTGTGTATGACGATGGAGTCATTCTCAATAAGTTTGACTTATCTTCATCAGAAATTGGAAGATTTGAAATAAAGCTATGAATATCGCTTTCAGTTATCTCCTTTCCTCTGGTTATCTCTTTTAGTTGATTGTATGCATCTGGAATTCCATATCTTCTTAAAACAGTTTGGATTGCCTCTGCTAAAACTGCCCATGAATCTTTTAAATCTAATTCAATCTTGTCTTTATTAACTGTACATTTTGCAAAACCACCAATGGTCTGCTCGATTGCCTGAAGTGAATAGCCAAGTGCCATGCCAATGTTTCTTTGAGTTGATGAATCTGACAAATCTCTTTGCCATCTTGATCTAGGAAGTTTATTTGATAATGCAATTAAAAGTGCATTTGAAATTTCAATGTTAGACTCACTATTTTCAAATCTTATTGGATTAACCTTGTGTGGCATTGTGCTGCTACCAACTTCTGATTTAACAGGAATCTGCTTAAAATAACCCTTGCTTATATATAGCCACATGTCAAGGTCTAAATCAGAGAGCACATTATTAAATTCTGAAATTTGATGAAAAAGTTTGCACATGTAATCATGATTTTCAATTTGCGTTGTTACTGGATTAAACTCAAGATTCAAATATTCTTCAACAAATTGCTGGGAGAGCTGTTCCCAATCATAGTCTGGAAACGCTACTGAAAGTGCAGCATAGTTGCCTGTTGCACCATTTAACTTTGCACAAGCCTTAAATTTTTGAATGTCTTTCAAAATCTTATTGAGCCTATATGTGAAAACGGCAAATTCTTTTCCAACAGTTGTTGGTGTTGCTGGTTGCCCATGAGTGTGTGCAAGCATTGCAACATTTGCATTTTCACTTGCAATTTGATTTATTTGACTTACAAGATTTTTTGCCGCTGGAAGCCAAATTTCTGTTAGCCCGCCAACTAGCATAATTGCCCTTGCGGTGTTATTGACATCTTCTGAAGTTAAGCCAATATGAACAAAACTTACAAGAGTATCTAAACCAAGCTCTTTAAGTTTGGTTGCAACATACAACTCAACTGCTTTAACATCATGATTTGTTACCTTCTCAATATCTTTTACTTTTAATAACTCTTCATCATTAAAGTTTTCTGAAATGGATAATATCTCAGAAATTTTTGACTTGCCAACACTTTCTAAAACGCTTGAGCTTATATTTTTTAACAAAAACTCAAGCCACTTTGTCTCAACATGAACTCTATTTTTAACCAAGGCAAACTCAGAAAAATATGGTGCTAGCTTTTGCCCAACACTTGCATATCTGCCATCAAGTGGACAAAGAGCATGATAGGAATATATTTCACTATTAAGCTTTGATGTATTGTCATTCAACATAAATTTCTCCTTAAATTTAACTCACTATTATAGAATAAACTAATTGCTTTTTAAAGTCAATCGCAATGCCCAAAAGCAAAAATAAAAAAATGCGAAACTTATTCGCATTTTTATTAGTCCTTACATGATTTAATAAAGGCTGCAAATAGCGGATGTGGTCTATATGGATGGCTTTTAAACTCTGGGTGGAATTGTGAAGCAACGTGAAATTTATTTGCTGAAACTTCAACAATTTCAACAAGGTTTCTCTTTTTGTTTATGCCACTAGCTATCATGCCATTCTTTTCAAATTTATCTTTAAACTTATTGTTAAATTCATATCTATGGCGATGTCTTTCTTCAATATGAGATGTTCCATAAGCTTCTCTTGCCCTTGTGCCCTTAACAAGCTCACATGGATAAGCTCCAAGACGCATTGTGCCACCCTTTTCATGAATATTCTTTTGGTCTTCCATAATGTCAATAACATTATATTTGGTTTTTGGGTCAATTTCAGCTGAGTTTGCTCCTTCCATTTTTAAAACATTTCTTGCAAATTCAATAACTGCAATTTGCATTCCAAGGCAAAGTCCAAGATATGGAATATTATGAGTTCTTGCATACTCACAAGCTTTAATTTTCCCCTCAATGCCTCTTGTGCCAAAACCTCCAGGAACAACAATACCCTTAACACCTTCTAAAAGAGCTTCTGCACCTTGCTCCTCAACATCTACACTATTAATTAGTTTAACTTTAACATCAACATCATTTGCAAGTCCTGCATGCTTCAAACTTTCAGTAACAGAAATATATGCATCAGCACACTCAGTGTATTTGCCAACAATTGCAACAGAAATTTCTGGTTTCTTTTTAATAATATGAGAAACCATCTTTTTCCAATCACTCATGTTTGCTTTTGGAGTTTTAAGTTTTAGTTGTTTACAAACTATTGTGTCTAAACCTTCTTTTTGAAGCAAAATTGGAACTTCATAAAGGCAACTTGCATCTGAGTTGTGAATTACGCATTCTTTTGAGCGAAGGTTACAAAACATTGAAAGTTTTTCTTTCATTTCATTTGTAATTTCTATACCACTATTTGTTCTGCAAACTAAAATATCTGGCTGAATTCCAATTCTTGTTAACTCTTTCACGCTTGTTTGAGCGGTTTTGGTTTTTACTTCGTGAGCGGCCTCAAGATATGGCAACAAAGCAACATGCAAAAATAAAAGATTTTCACTGCCAACTTCAATTCTAAGTTGTCGGACAGCCTCTAAAAATGCCAAACCCTCAATATCACCAACAGTTCCACCAATTTCAACTATTGTTACATCTGTGTCTTCACTGGCAACACTCTTAATTTTTTCTTTAATCTCATTTGTTACATGAGGAACAACTTGAATTGTTTTTCCTAAATACTCCCCAGCTCTCTCTTTTGCAATTATACTGCTATAAATTTTTCCACTTGTATAATTACAATTTTTATTGCAGTTAATATCTAAAAATCTTTCATAATGACCAATATCAAGATCTGTTTCAGTTCCGTCATCAGTAACAAAAACTTCACCATGCTGATATGGACTCATTGTTCCTGGATCTACATTAATATATGGGTCTAATTTTTGAACAGTAACTTTTAGCCCTCTATTTATAAGTAGTCTTCCCAAACTTGCTGCGGTGATTCCCTTTCCTAAACTTGACACAACACCGCCTGTTACAATAATATACTTGCTCATACTTACTCCTTTGTAATAAAAAACAAGTCTATTATAAAATTAAAACACAAAAATGTCCATGTCATTTAAAATAATATTTAAATATTATCTAAACCATATAAATTTACAAAAATTTTAATTTTGTTGTTGCAAATTTGCTGCTTTTTGTTGTATTATGGGCATATACCCACCACAAAAGTTGCATTTGCTTTTTTGTGGATTTTTTATACAATTTTTTAAACTTTTACATACTATAAGATAAATATGGAAATTAATTTATATCTTCTCATCTGCTTATTGTTTTTTGGACTATTTGTCCTGCCCTTTTCTTTCATGATTATTTTTAAAAACAAAAGAGCTATTCTAAAAATATTGATGTCTATACTGCTACTTGTTTATATTTTTGCTATTTTTGTTGGAACAACAGCAGTAATTACTATTAAGCCAACATCAATGATAATTGATTATGACTTCTCTATTGGTTGGTTTTCAATGAGCTTTTTGTGGGCTGGCTCAACTAAAATGAATTTTTTTATAAATATTATTATGATGTTTCCAGTTGGGCTATTTGTATTTTCATTTTGCAAAGAATATTTAGTTTTAAAAACCATTTTATTTAGTTTTATTTTAAGTTTCATTATTGAGACCTATCAATTTATTTTGCCAGTTGCAAGAAACACAGAAATCTTAGACCTAATTTTAAACACACTAAGTGGAGCTATTTCTGCAGCATATATGCTTGTTATGCGAAAATTAAAAGTTATATAAAAAAAAGAAGGTTAGAATCTAACCTTCTTTTTTTTAGTTTCCTACACCTTCTGATTTTTTTACCACAAGTGTTACTTTTTTAATTCTATTATCCTCAACGCTTTCTACTGTAAATGTAAGTTCAGCAATTGTTGAAACATAGTCATTGTGCTCATTCAAAATATCATCAATAGCAGTAATATTAATAATAGTTCCTTTTTCTGGAAGAGTTTCTGATAATTCATATATCATTCCAGCAACAGATGGATATCTTGTTTCTGGCAAATGCTCAATTTCTAAAAATTCAAAAAGGTCTTCAACGGAAATGTCTGGATTGACTCTATATTTATTCTCACCTAGTTTTTGAATTGGAACTTCTTCTGCTTCATCATGCTCATCATAAATTTCACCAACCATGAGCTCTAGTGCATCTTCCATTGTTACAATCCCACTTGTTCCGCCATATTCATCAACAACAATCGCAAGGTGTTTCTTTTCTTTTTGCATTGTTTTGATAAGCTCATCAACTTTCATGGTCTCTGAAACTTTTAAAGGTTTCATCATAATTTTTGAAATATCTACCTTCTTGCCACTAAACCCTGAAATAACATAGTCTTTATAATTAAGCACACCAACTATATTATCTTTATCTTCCTCATAAACGGGAATACGACTAAATTGACTATCTGCAAAAACTTTCTTAATTTCTTCTTCTGTAATATCTTTAGGAATTGCAACCATATCTACTCTTGGAACAAATATATCATAAACCGTTTTTTCTCTAATATCTATTGCTCCATGAATTATATCGGCATTATCACTATCAATTATGCCTTGCGTTTCCATAGTATCTACAATAGTTTCAAATTCATCTTCTGTGATTTTAACTTCTTCTTTATGTTTAACAAACAAATGCTGAAGGCCATAGAATGGCATTGCAATAAAATATACTATTTTTGAAAAAACAAATATAAACCCACTAGATTTTAAAACAAATTTTTCTGGATTATGTTTAGCATATGCCTTTGGAAGTATTTCTCCAAAAATCAAAATAACTATGGTCATAGCAACTGTATTAATTAGGTTTGCTATGGTTGGATTTAAAATGAATTTCGAAAATAAATATGCACAAATAGTTGTGTTTGCAATATTAACAAGATTATTTCCAACAAGAAGACATACTAAAATAAAATCATAGTGCTCACAAATATATTGAGCTCTTCTTGCACCCTTCACTTTTTCATCTGCAAAACTTTTTATATGCAAGATATTAACTGACGAAAATGCTGTTTCACTTGCTGAGAAAAACGCAGACATACATAAAAGTAATATTATTGCAATTATCATAATTGCATCTGGTGCTGTAAATTTTGCGACTAGTAATAACCCACTGGGATTCATAATTTTTGTTTCTCCTAAAACATGATAAAATGAGTATATCATAAGTTTATGTTTTTGTAAATAACTTTAGAAAGCTAATCACCAAATAAAAAACAAATTAACATACATTAGTTTAAAATTGACAAAATAATTTTTGTTGTATAAACTTAAACTATAATTAATTGGAGAATATTATGGAAAAGGCAGATAACCTTAAAACTCAAATTTTAAATAAATCAAAACTCTGTGGAATTTCTTCTGAAGAAGTTAGTTTAGCAAAAGAACTTGTAAACAATAAATGTAAAAATAAAAACTTATTTATTGTTGAAGGACTTTGGGCAACTGAAAAACTTATTTCTCAAAATATAAAAGTAACTCATTTTTTTTATAATGCAGACAAGTTAAACAGTGACTCAGAAACTTATGAAAACTTAGAAAAAATCGCAAAAATGTCTAGTCTTGCAGATAAAACCTATGGCATTTCTGAAAAAGCGTGCAAAAAAATTAGTGACCGTGATGGTTTTGATGAATATTTTGTTGTGGCAGAATTGCCAAAATATACACTTGCAGACTTTGAAAATAAGATTTATAACAATAACAATATTTTAGCCATTGTTATGGACGGTTTAGAACAACCAGGCAATATTGGTGCAATTCTTCGCTCTTGTGACTGTGCTGGGGCAACTCTTGCCATTATTGTTAACAAAAAAGCAAATCTTTCACACAGCAGACTTGTTCGCTCTAGTCTTGGTGCAAGCTTTATGATTCCTGCAATTGAAACTAATATTGAAACCGCTCAAGATTGGCTTATTAAAAATAATTTCAAATGCGTTATAACTGACCTTCAAGCTAAAAAGAATTTTAAAGAAGCTGACTACTCTGGTAGAATTGCAATTGTGATGGGAAATGAACATACAGGAATCTCTGACTCTTGGCGAAAAACAAAAAATGCTGAAAGCATAATTATTCCTATGCTTGGCTCATGTGAATCACTTAATGTTGGTTTTGCTGCAACCTTGGTTGCATATGAAGCTGGACTTCAAAAATTTAAAAATAATATTTAGGAGAAAAGAATGAATATTCAAGAAAAAAGTTTAAATTATTTAAAATCACTGACTGCCGAAACAATCTCAAATGCAAAGTCTGGACACACTGGCTCAGCTCTTGGAGCAAGTTCAATTATACTAGCTCTATTTCATGATCACTTACGCTTTGATAAGACTGGCACAAATTGGCTAGGTCGTGATAGATTTGTTTTATCTGCAGGTCACACAAGTGCAATGCTTTATTCAATTTTGCATTTATTTGGTTATGATATTTCAATTGACGATTTGAAACATTTTAGAAAGTATGGTTCAAAAACTCCTGGACACCCAGAATATGGAGTTGTGCCAGGTGTTGAAACAACAACTGGACCTCTTGGACAGGGCGTTGCAAATGCAGTTGGAATGGCAATTGCCGCAGAAAAAATGCACAACCTCTTCCCTAATCTATTTGATAACTACACCTATTGCTATGCAGGTGATGGTTGTCTTATGGAGGGTGTTGCAAATGAAGCATGCTCTCTTGCAGGAACTCTTAAACTCAGCAAACTTATTTTGCTTTATGATGACAACAACATTACGATTGATGGCGAAAGAACAATAGCAAATTGTGAAGACATTTCAAAAAAATATGAGGCGATGGGCTGGAATGTTATTTTGGTTAAACAAGGCAACAACTATTCTGCTTGCTCAAAGGCAATCTCAAAAGCAAAAAAAAGTAGTAAACCAACTATAATTATCTTTAAAACAGTTATTGGAATAGGAACTAAAAAAGAAGGAACCTCGTCTGTGCATGCCTATCCACTCCCAATAGATGAGCTTGTTGAACTTAAGACCGATCTTGGTGTTAGTGAAAACTTTTTTATTCCTGAAGATGTTTATGCTTTCTGCAGAGAAGCGACTGAAAAAAATGATAATTTGATAAATGAATGGAACACGTTATTTGAAGAAGACAAACAAAAATATAATAGATACTTTAATTTAAAACCTTATAATTTCGAAAAAGCTCTAAAAGTAATTTGTTCTACACCAGATCTTGCAGGTAGAGATGCCTCAGGGAAAGTTTTATGCGACCTTGCTGAAGATAACTACTTTTTTGGAGGAACAGCTGACCTTGGACCTTCAACAAAAGCAGTTGTTAAAACCACTGAGCAACCTACCCCAACATATTTTAATGCTTCTGACTATTTTGGCCTCAGTGGAAGAAATATTCACTTTGGTGTCCGTGAACACGCCATGGGCTCAATTTGCAATGGAATTGCACTTTATGAATCAAATCTTAATGTTTTTGACAGCACCTTTATGGCATTCTCAAACTATATGCTGCCAGCCCTTAAAATGAGAGCGATGATGGAAACTCCTGTGCTTTCAATCCTCTCACATGATTCAATTGATATTGGTGAAGATGGCCCAACCCATCAGCCAATAGAACAACTCTCTCAACTTAGACAAATAATTGGGCTTGATGTGTTTAGACCAGGAACATATGCAGAAGTTGTTGCAACATATAAGCACTTTATAGAAAAAAGGAAGCCTACCATTCTTGCTATAACAAAATCTAAAATATCAAATATTGAAGCATCTACTATAGAAAAGGCAGAAAAGGGTGGATATGTTTTGTTTGAAACTGGAAAAAAACCAGAAGTTGAAATTTTTGCTACTGGCAGAGAAATTTATATTGCAATTGAAGTTGCAAATAAAATTAAGGGAGCTAGCGTAAGAGTTATATCAATGCCTTGCATAAGCGAATTTGAAAAACAAGATGCAACCTATAAAAGCAAAGTTCTTTTAAAATCTCCAAAAATCAAAATAGCCATTGAAGCTTCTAACGACAATATCTGGCACAAATATATTGGAGAAAATGGCCTGCTATTTAACATTGAAAGTTATCAATTTAGCGGAAATGGAGACGAGGTTTATAAAAAAGCTGGTTTTGATTCAAATATTATTTCTAGCAAGATTAACAAAATTTTAAGCAAAAAAAAGTAATGAAAATTTTCATTACTTTTTTTATTTTGTGATAGTGTATAAAAGGTTAA
>CATLBG010000033.1 GCA_949878595.1 uncultured Clostridia bacterium | reverse complement strand
GATGAAAAATATGTTGGTTCACTTATGGTGAATCATGTTTCTAAATTCTATGGTAAAGAGAATGAAATCAAAGCGTTAGATGATGTAACGCTTCAACTTTTCACTGGGCAATTTGTTGTTATTTTAGGTGCAAGTGGAAGTGGCAAGTCAACTCTTCTTAATCTCATTGGTGGCATGGATACAGTAAGCGAGGGCGAAATTAACATTGCTGGCGTTGATATAACCAAACTTAGCGAAAAGATGTTTGCTAGCTATAGAAAAGAGGTTGTAGGTTTCATATTTCAGTTTTATAATCTTATGCCAAACTTAACTGCACTTGAGAATATAGAGCTTTCTGCCTTGCCTGGTGGAATGAAAGCAGAAGACGCTCTTAAAATGGTTGGGCTAGAAAACAGAGCGAACAACTTTCCAAGCGAAATGTCTGGTGGAGAGCAACAAAGGGTTTCAATAGCAAGGGCAATTGTAAAAAATCCAACAGTGCTTCTTTGTGATGAACCAACAGGTGCACTAGATAGCAAAACTGGCAAAAAGATAATAAAACTATTAAAAGATATAAATTTAAATAAAGACAAAATTATTGTTGTTGTCACACATAACAATAGCATTGCTGAAGTTGCAGATAGAGTTATTAAAATTAGTGATGGAAAAATTGTGAGTGACATAATTCAAAAAAATCCAAAATCCATAGAGGAGATTGAGATTTAATGAATAAGATTTTCAGAAAACTAACCCTCAGAAACATTAAGTTAAATCTGAAGCAGTTTGCTTCAGTCATTTTGATTGTCTTTTTAGGGGTTATGCTTCTTTCTGGTTTCATCACAAATTCATATATGTTTAAAAAGAGCATAAACAAATATTTTGAAGACACAAATCTAGCAAAGACTTGGCTATATGTAAGCAAAGTAACAGATGAAGATAGAGACTTTTTTAAAAGCCAAAACATATCTTTTGATGAAAGATTATATCTAGAAACCTCAACAAACATAACTGGAAAGTCATCTAGCAACAATGCCAAAATTTATGTTGGCAAAGGCAAAATTTCAACTCCATATATTGAGTCTGGGATTGCTGGTTGCCTGATAGATAAAAATGTGGTTAAGAATAATAATATAAAACCAACATTCGATTCTATTAATTTTGCATGTCCGCTTCCAGATGAAAGTCCTGTGACAGAACTGAACCTAAAGTTTAGTATAAGTGGTTCAATGAGTTTAGATGAGTGTGCAGACACCTATTCATCTTGGCCAGTGTTTATTGATGAAAAAACCTTTTTAGATACGCTCAATTCAGAGCTAGAAAAAATTACACCTGAGGGCATGTCTGCACCAAAGATAACAGAAGTCCCATATAACCAAATTTTGCTTAAAACTGATGATAAATTAGATATAAACAAAATTAAAAACTATTATGCTTCTACGGCTGATGATGCTTCTGCTAGCAAACTCTTATATGTTTTCGACAGAGAATCAATTGAATCAGTTGTTCTTCTAAATTCAGAAATTAGTCAGTCTAGAAAAATGATTTATGTGTTCCCAGTAATATTTTTAGTTGTGTCTGTTTTAGTTATTCTCACAACTATAGACCAATTAATTTTACAAGAAAAACAAAAAATAGGAACTTTAAAATCAATCGGAATTTCAGATAGAAAAATCCTTAGGCATTATTCAGCTTATGGTGGTGTGCTCTGTTTTATTGGTGCGATTTTTGGGCTAATTTTAGGAATATTGATTATACCAAAAATTATGTTCATTAAATATAATTTAGTCTACAGCATTCCTGCGGATTATATTAGTTTAAAAATACCTTTCTTGTGGCTAGCACTTGTTTTGGTAGCAGTCACAATAATGGGCTATTTGGTGTCACTATTGTCGTGTCATAAAATTCTTCACAAAAAGCCAATCGAGTGCCTTAGATATGATATAGGCATAGACTCAAGGTCACTTACAAAGAATAAGGGCAAATTCAAAAAAATTCCTTTGCCAATCAAAATGGCAACAAGAAACATTAGATTAAAGCCTGCTCGCACACTCATGGCAACTCTTGGAATCGCAGGCTGTGTTGCACTTCTTATTTGTGGTTTTGGAATAGGAAACACACTTGGCTATTCAGTTGATAATGACCTTGGCAAAATGTTTAAATATGATGTAACAACCACCTATGTTTCAGCAGATTTTGAAGGTAAGCTTTCTAAAATTGATGGTGTTAAAGATTATGAATTTTATGATAAATATTTTGCTAGCACAGTATTTGAAAATAAAACTAAAAATGTAAATGTGTTTAAAATAGCACAAAATTCAGCATTTTCAACAATAAAATTAAATAAAAATGAGGTTTTTGTTTCTAAATCTGTTGCTGAAAGTCTTGGTGCAAAGGTGGGGGACCAAATTGTTGCAACTGTCGGTGGGGTGTCAGAAAAATTTGTCATTACAAAAATTGATGAAACTTGTGTTATGAATGGAATTTATGCTGCAAGAGACCTTAATTATGATAGTATATATGCAACTCACAATGCATGGATATCTTCAGATAATGCAGACAAAGTTGCTGAAGAGGTTAACAAGATAAATGGCACAAATGCAGCGATGTCTCTTGAAGAGTATAGAAGTTGGGCAGAAAACAAGATTTCAGCAGTAGACCTTATGACAAGCACACTTAAATTTTTTGCAATCATGTTAGCCATAGTTGTTCTTTTGAATTTAATTTTCTTAATTTTAAAAGAAAGAATCAGAGAGCTTGCAACGCTCAAGGTTTTGGGTCAAGACATTTTTCATATAACACTTTCAATATATTTTGAAGTTTTGTTTATGTCATTAATAGGTCTTGTTATTGGCATGTGCTTAGGTTATCCGCTGTTGGTTTTGGTGCTCAAAGTAAACAAAGTTGAGGTATTTAATTTTATTTATCATATCAGTCCATTAAGCTTTTTATATACCACTCTAATTGTTCTTTTCACACAAATTTTAACTACCATGCTCTGTTACTTCAAAGTCAAAAAAGTAAATATGATAGAATCACTCAAAAGCATAGAGTAGATATAATTTAGTTTGACAAATCAAAGCGTTTTATTCAAAATATAATTAATATAGAGGAAAAGTATGATGAATCCAAATATGTTTTTGGCTGCAGCTGGAAGTGTAGCGTTCATTGTTTGTTTGTCAGTTTTGGTAGGTATAATTTTTATTGCTGCCATATGCCTTTTGTGGTGGACAGAAATTAGACAGAAGTCAATGCGTGAATTATCAAGCAAAATAAAAAGTAGCTTAAAAAACTTTGGCAATCTAATTTCTTCAAACAAGCCAGTTAAAACTGTTTATTCAGATAAAAGCAAAAACTTTTCAGGAACTGAACAACTGCCAATTCCAACAAAGAAAGGTGAAAAAGAATACACATATGAGTTTATGGGTTGGAATAAAAATTTTGTAAGCGAAGATGGAAAAACTATTGCTAAACCAGTTTTCATAAAGCGAGTTAACACTTGTAGAGTTAATTTTTATGATGAAGATAAAACTACACTTTTGAAATCTGGAGTGGTTGAATATGGTGCGGGGTTGGATTTGTCAGACCTTCATCCCTCAAAACCAGAAACCAAAGAGTTTTCATATGAATTTGTTGGCTGGGATAAAGATACAACAAAATTTTATAAAAATGAAAATATTTATGCTGTTTATAAAGCCATTCCAAAAAAGTTTACATACACATTTTATGATGCTGATGGCAAGAGTATAGTTTCTCAAATGACTGCAATTTATGGAACTCCAATTCTTCTTCCAGAAGAACCTGAGGCAGAAGACAAGTCTCAAATCTTTGCTTATTGGAAAGGCTATGAAGATGGCATGCTTCTTGTTAAAGATGAAAGTTTCACTCCAGTTTTTAAGAAGAATACAAGCATAATGCTTAAGACAACAATCGCAGATGAAGCCATGCAAAAACAGAGTTCATCTTCTTATAATTATGATAGAGAAGAGCAAAAGAGATCAAAACAAAAAGTAGAAAAACAGCTGCTTGCAGATGATTCATTCTTAAAAAAACCATTTAAAATATTTGCTAGTAAAGATACAAACAGCGACAACGAAATTAAATTATCTGCCACAGATGTTTCAAATAATGCTGATGGCAGAAAAGAATAAAAAGTTCAAAATAAAAACACTCTATCACTGGGTGTTTTTTTATTAAATTTTATAAATATAAAAACAAATAGTCAATTTGAGAAGCCAACTTTGTTGGCGTCGTCAAAGAATTTATTCCATAAATAAAAAAATAAATATTTAAAATTTTTGTCAGGTTGTTGAGACAAAAAACTATTTTCATGTTATACTTAGGGTGTTCACCCGGGCGTGGGTGGATTGTTAAGGAGGGAGTAATAAGTTTTATAATATATTCATAAAAAAGACAAGCTTAAAAATGGCTTGCCTTTTTTATTTTAAATTTTGCATTTATTCAAAAATTCCTTAATGTTTTCATAGTTTTCAGTTAAGTCAGATTTAGCTTTCTCAATTGATAAAACCGAAAACTTTTCTTCTAGTTTGTTTAAACAAAATTCAACATTTTGATTTTGATCAAAACCAAGAGAGTCTGCAAAAAGAATATTTCCATAGGTGCCTGCATGGGTCAAAAATCTATAGCAGTCTGCATTTGCAACAACTTCAGCCTCAATGCTAGGGTAGGCTTCACCTTTTGTTCCATGATGAAATTTTATGCAGTCTAACAAAACTTGTTTTATTTTTTTGTCAACACCAAGATCATCTAAAATTGGTTCAATAAACTCACAGCCCTTCTGAATATGCAATGGCACACACTTGTTTGCCATGCATTCACCAAGTTTTATGTCCATTAATATTGCACCAATTTTACAGAGCACAACATCTGCACCCACTTCTTTTGCAAGCATTTCTGCTTTTTCTACTGCAATGTTATAATAGTATGGTGCTGGTTGACCAAATTTTTCACTTTGCTCTCTTGCAATTTTATCTATGGCAATAAATAGTTCACTGCTTGTCATATTAACCCCACATTATTTATTTTTTCTTCTAACTTTTTTAATAAGTTTCATTGATTTCAAAACAATTTCTTCGCTAAGAGCAAGGCATGAGTCAGAAAGTTTGTTTTCTTCATTCATAGTAATGTGTTTTTGGTGTCTTCTTAAAATTTCTGCAAAGCCAGCTTCCTGAACAATACCATCATTTTCAATGGCAAGACCAACACAGTTAATGCCCATAGATGTTGGTGAATCATAGATTTTTCTACTCATTATTTTGGTTAAAATTTCTGATAAAATAGGGAATGATTCAACATCTCTATTATAGTTAACCACTTTTTTGTGATGAACTTTTTTATAGAATGGGTCAATAATATTTTTGTCTTTAATGTCAACTGTTGCCATTTCATATGCAATGTTTGTGAGGTGATTAAGTGGCAAATTCCAAACAGGAAAAGTTTCATATTTTGCATAGCCAGAGTTTATAAAGTTTTCTTTATCATTATAAATTTGGCTGAGGCATGTTTCAAGTTTTCCGCTATTTGCACCTGGTGCAGAAACCAAAACTAATTTTTTTGATGTTTTAATATAGTCATTTTTGCCAAAACCGTCTTCACTTAAAATGTGATTTATTTCTTTAGGATAACCATCAATAAAATAAGATTTAAAAGTTTTAATTTTTTGAGCTTTGCACTTTTTTTCAAATTCCAAAACAAGATTGTGAGGTTCATAAAAGTTTATCATTATTCCAGAAACAGTGATGTTTTCTCTTTTCATAATGTCTGCAAGTCTAAGTGTTTCATCGCCATATCCAAGGCCATTGTCTCCACGAGTTTTTCCAAGAATTATATCTCTTGCATTAATGCAAAAAATAATTTCAAGGTCATTTTTTAGTTCTCTAAAAATCTGCATTTTAACATCTGGCTCAAAGCCAGGAAGCACACGTTCTGCATGCTTGTCGTCAAAAAGTTTTCCGCCAACTTCCATATAAAGTTTGTCAAATTTTGAAATTCTCTCAGCAATTGCTTGTTTTTGCAATTCTTTATATTTTAGATTATTAAAGGCTTCCATATATTCTCCTATGTTTTTTATAAGTTTGGCTGAGCCATATCAGAGCCATTTCCGTTCTTTTTATTTTGTTTTTGGTTTAACAGTTCTATGTGTTTGGCATATATTCCTTTGACTATATCACACTCTGCATCATAACCTGATATTTTTGAAATTATTTTGTATTTTAATTCTTCGCAGTCTTTATAAGTTTTTCCATACTTATCAAATTGCTTTTGTCTAAACAATTCTATCCTTTTAAGATAGATTTTTTCAATTCGTTGTTTTTCAAAATAGTCATCAGTTTTTTTAAGCAGTCTATCTCTCTCATCTTTACACTTTGCAACTTTTTCATCGAATTCGTCTACTAAACCATGGTTCCAAGGTCTTATAACACCAACTCTTTGCCCATGGGGATTAACTTTTTCTCCCATTCCGCCCATATTTGCCTCACTTATTTTTTGCCAAGTTCTTGTTTCTTTCTAAAGGTCTCTCTGCCTCTTATTGTGTGGTCTAAGATTTTCTTTCTAATTCTTAATGATTCTGGAGTAACTTCCAAAAGTTCGTCTTCACCCAAAAACTCTAAGCTTTCTTCAAGGGTAAGTGGTTTAATTGGTGTGAGCCTTAGTGCTTCATCTGATGCACTAGATCTAATGTTAGTTAGCTGTTTCTTTTTGCAAACGTTAACAACAATATCTTCACTCTTTGGATTAATTCCAACAACCATACCGCCATAAACCTTAACGCCTGGTCCAATTAAAAGTCTACCACGCTCTTGTGTGTTAAATAATCCATAAACAATAGATTCGCCAGTTTCATATGCAATAAGTGCACCAAAATTACGGGTTGTGATAGCCCCTTTATATGGAGCATATTCAGCAAAAGTTGCACTCATAATGCCTTCGCCATTAGTTTCTGTTAAAAATTGAGTTTTATATCCAAAAAGTCCACGTGAAGGAATTTTAAATTCAAGTCTAATTCTGCTGCCCTTTGGGCTCATGTTTTGTAGTTCACCCTTTCTAACGCCCATTGTTCCCATAATTGTTGAAACACAGGTTTCTGGAACATCAATTGTTAGGTTATCAATAGGCTCGCACATAACTCCGTCAATTTCTTTATAGATAACCTTAGGCATAGAAACTTGAAATTCATAGCCTTCACGACGCATATTTTCAACCAAAATTGAAATATGCATTTCGCCTCTGCCAAGAACTCTAAATCTGTCGGCAGACTCTGTTTCATAAACTTTGAGTGAAAGGTCACGAATAGCTTCTTTCATAAGTCTATCTCTAAGATGTCTTGAAGTAAAGAACTTACCTTCAGTTCCAGCAAATGGTGAATCGTTAACAGAAAATTCCATTTCAATTGAAGGTTCACTTATTTTAACAAATGGAATAGGTGAAAGGTCTTCTTTATTTAAAACTGTATCACCAATGGTAACATCGTCTGTTCCAGAAATACAAACAATGTCGCCAGGGTTAGCTTCAGGAACAGGAACTTTTTTAAGTCCTTGAAATTCAAATATGTTTGTTACTTTAAATGTTTTGTGTTTACTCTCATCATGATAGTTAACAATATCTAGTGTTTCATTAACTTTAGCGTGACCACATTCAACTTTTCCAACAGCAAGTTTTCCAAGATAGTCGTTTGCTTCGCAAGATGAAACAAGCATTTTAAAAGGTTTGCTGCCATCGCTCTCTGGAGCAGGAATATGTTTTAAAATTGTGTCAAGAAGTGGCTTCATGTCAGTTCCAAGAGTTTCAGCATCAAGAGATGCAATTCCAGCTCTTGCTGAACAGAACACAAAAGGAGAGTCAAGTTGTTCATCAGTAGCATTTAAGTCCATCAAAAGGTCTAAAACTTCATCAATAACTTCACTAACTCTTGCATCTTTTCTGTCAATTTTGTTAATAACAACAATAACTCTGTGTCCAAGTGCGAGTGCCTTTTCAAGAACAAATCTTGTTTGAGGCATAGTTCCTTCAAATGCATCAACAACCAAGAGAACGCCATCAACCATTTTTAAAATACGTTCAACTTCGCCACCAAAGTCTGCGTGTCCTGGGGTGTCCACAACATTAATTTTAACACCTTCATACATAAGTGAAGCATTTTTACTAAATATAGTAATGCCTCTTTCTCTCTCTAGTGCGTTAGAGTCCATAACTCTGTCTTGAACGGCTTGATTTTCTCTAAAAACACCACCTTCTTTTAAAATTGCATTAACAAGTGTGGTTTTACCATGGTCAACGTGAGCAATTATTGCCACATTTCTAATATTGTTTTCTTTCATAAGTATCTCCTAAATTTTGTGCACTAATAAAAATGCACACAAAATAACTATTATAGTATAGCACTACATATTTTATTTGTCTAGAAACTTTTAAAAATCTATAAAAATAAAATGAAATTTTATGGACTAACATATGGGTTTTGTTGTAAAATTTGGATATGGTTAATGAAAAAATAAATCTTCCATCAGAGTTTTTGAATGAAATGAAAACTCAACTTGGCAAAGACTATGAAAAATATTTAATTAGTATGCAAAATGAATCTGTTAGGGGACTTAGAGTAAACACAATAAAAATTTCAGTTTCAGAATTTTTAAACTTATCAAGTTTGCAACTAGAAAAAATTAAGTTTTCTGATGACGGCTTTATTATCAGGTCAGATGAAAAATTGGGCAACACTCCAAATCATTTGTCAGGGCTTTATTATTTGCAAGAGCCATCGAGTATGATTCCTGTTATTGCAAGTGAAATAGAAAAAGAAAACAGACCACTAAAAGTTTTAGATCTTTGCAGTTCGCCTGGTGGAAAGACTGGGCAAATCGCAATGAGAGTTAGTGAGGATAGTGTTATTTTTTCTAATGAAATTGTTAGCAGCCGAGCCCAAGTGTTATATGCTAACACAGAAAGACAAGGGCTAAAAAATGTAATCATTTTAAATGAAAGTCCAGAGAGACTAGGCGTTTTCAAGAATTATTTTGATTATGTTTTTGTTGATGCACCATGCTCAGGTGAAGGAATGTTTCGCAAGAATCCTGAAACAATTAATGAATGGAGCAAGAATAATAGTATTATGTGTGCAGAAAGGCAAAAGGAAATTTTAAATATTGCTAAAAATTTAGTGAAACCGAATGGAAAATTAATCTATTCAACTTGCACATTTTCTAAGCGTGAAGATGAAGATATTGTTAGTTGGTTTTTAGGACATGGTGATTTTGACATAATTGATGTTCCAGAAAAAATAAAAGAGGTAACCATTCCTTCAATATGTGAGGGTTTAGAAAGTGCTCGAAAGTTTTTGCCATATACTGGCGAGGGTGAGGGACAATTTGTTGCAGTATTTAGGTGCAATAGAGAATATTGTGAAGATGAACTTTATTCAAAAAAGCACTTTAGATCAGTTTATGAAATTGGTCAATCGCAAAATAAATTAGTTAAAGCATTTGCTGAAGAGAGTTTAACAAAAACTTTTTCTTGGAGAGAACTTCTTTCAGTTGGCGATAGCATTTATCTTGCACCAATTGGTTTTGATAGCAAAATTCAAACCACACTAGATGAACTGAGGTTTGTCAGCATTGGCACAAAACTTGGTGAAATTGCAAAAGATAGGTTTGTTCCAAATCACTCATGCTTTATGGCTCTGCCTGACTTATTTAAAACAAAATTTGAACTTTCTGATGACTTACTAAAAAAATATCTTCATGGTGAAGAACTTGAGTTTAATGGCAATGCAAAGGGCTATGCTGTTGTAACCAAAAATGGTTATGCAATAGGCGGTGTAAAAATTTCTGGAAATAGACTCAAAAATTTATATCCAAAGGGGCTTAGAATATGAAATATACATTAATAACTGGTGCATGTGGGGGACTTGGCAGAGCATTTGTTCAGCTTTGTGCAAAAAACAAAGAAAACTTAATTTTAACTGGCACAAACCAAACCAAATTGAATAGTTTATTAGAAGAATACAAAGAAAAATTTGAAGGTCTTTCAGTCAAAACCTTTGTTTTAGACTTAGGTAAATTGGAATCAAGAGAGAGTTTAATTTCTTTTATAGAAAAAGAA
>CATLBG010000032.1 GCA_949878595.1 uncultured Clostridia bacterium | reverse complement strand
TGGGTAAAATTAAAGAGAAATTTTATTTAGATGCAATTGCAGAATATAAGAAGCGTCTTTCAAAATTTTGCAAACTAAATATAATTGAAGTGAATGAGGCATCAAACATTGATAATCTAGAGAAAAAGTCAGAGGCAGAAGGCAAAAGCTTACTTGCAAAATGCAGCGGAGTTGTTGTGTGTTTAGACTTAAATGGAAAACAATTCTCAAGCACGGAGCTCGCTGATTTTATTCATGAAAAACAGGTTTTGGGTTGCAGTGAAATTAGCTTTGTTATAGGTGGTTCCAATGGATTATCTAACGAAATTTTATTTCATGCAGATGCTATAGTTTCTTTTGGAAAAATTACATTTCCGCACCAGCTTTTCCGTGTGGTTTTAACAGAACAAATTTATAGGGCAATCACAATTATTAATGGGTTGCCTTATCACAAATAGAGGGTTATGGAATATAAATTTAAACTTTTGAAAATTCACTGTGCAGGTTGTGCTTTGGCACTTGAACAGAAGATTAATGAAATTCCTGATGTTGTTGCAGAAATTAATTTTGTAACAAAACTTATTAAGTTAAATATAACATCAGATTGTCCTGCTGAAACACTTACAGAGGTCAAAAAAACTATTTCAAAATTTGACCATCAGATTGAAATTGCTGACTATGTAGACACAGTTGAAATTTCAGAAAAAGAAAGAAAGAGTCGAGAGAAAAATATAATCAAGCTGTCTGTTGCATTTGTGCTTTTGATAGTTAATTTTTTTATGCCAGTATTTTGGATTCAGATTTGTATTTATGTTTTTCTTTATTTGTTAGTTAGTTATAGGGTTTTGTTTTCAGCTGCAAGAAATATTTTGCATGGAAAAATTTTTGATGAAACTTTTTTAATGGTTATTGCTTCTATAGGAGCATTTGTTATTGGCGAATATACTGAAGCAGTTGCTGTTATGCTTTTATATTCGGTTGGTGAAATTTTGGAAGATGTTGCTGTTGGCAAGTCAAGAAAAACAATTGAATCGCTTCTTGAAATAAAACAGCCATATGCAAATTACTTTGATGGTGAGTCAGAAACCAAGGTCTCACTAGGTGAACTTTCAGTGGGTGATTTAATTCGTATAAAACCAGGGGAGAGAGTTCCACTAGATTGTGAAATTATTGAGGGAACAAGTTATCTAGATATGTCAGCACTAACTGGTGAAACAAAAGAAGTTATTGTTAAGGCTGGTGACCACATTTTGTCTGGCTCAATAAATGGTTCAAGTGCACTTCTTTGCAAAGTTGAAAAATGTGAAAAAGAAAGTACTGTTTCAAGAATTGTAGACATGGTTCAAAAGGCATCAGAAACAAAGGCTAAAACTGAAAAATTTATTTCTAGGTTTTCTAGAATTTATACACCAGTTGTTATAGCTCTGGCAGTTATCATAGCATTCATTCCTCCAATCTTTAGTGGCTACTCCAACTTTTCAACTTATGCATATAGGGCACTTTGCTTTTTAGTGGTGTCTTGTCCATGTGCATTGGTTATATCAGTTCCACTTACATATTTTGCTAGTATTGGTTCTTTTGCAAGGGCTGGCATAATGGTTAAGGGTGCAAACTTTATTGAGGCACTTGCAAAAACAAACGCTGTGGTGTTTGATAAAACTGGCACTCTCACAAAGGGAAACTTTGAAGTTGCTGAAATTGTTCCAATTGGTGAGCATACAAAAGAAGAACTTTTAGAGACTGCAGCTTATGCAGAGAGTTTTTCAAATCATAGAATAGCAAAATCTATAGTAGAAAGTTATTTGGAACAATCTGAAGGCAAGCAAATTAATCAGGCATGGATAAATGACTATACTGAGTTTGCGGGTAAAGGAATAAAGGCAAGCATTTTTATGCAAGAGACCTTGATTGGAAATGCAAAGTTATTGAAAGAATATGGTGTTAAGTTTTATGAAGTTAATAGAACTGGAACAGTACTATATGTTGCAGTTTCAGGGAAATTTGCAGGATATATAGTTATTGAGGATAAAATCAAAGAAGATTCTTTGAATGCAATAAGAAATTTAAAAGCATTAAAAATAACAGATATTTCTCTTTGCACGGGTGATACAGAAAATGTGGCAACAACAGTTTCTAGCAAACTTGGTATAAAAAAACCATACTTTGGCTTGCTTCCAGAAGACAAAGTCGCTATAATTACAGAAAAGACATCTTCAGGCAAAACTGTAGCATTTGTTGGTGATGGCATAAATGATGCTCCATCTCTTGCATCAGCAAGTGTAGGAATTTCTATGGGTAATCTTGGAAGCGACATTGCAGTTGAAGCATCTGACTTGGTTTTAATGACAGATGAGCCAAGCAAAGTTGCCTATGCTATCAAAAAAGCTAAGAGAACAAAAAGAATTGCACTTCAAAACATAATTGGTTCAATCGGCATAAAGGTTGCAATCTTAATTTTAATAGCTTTTGGATTTTCAGGAATGTGGCTTGCAGTTTTTGCAGATGTTGGTGTAAATCTTTTGGCCGTTTTAAATTCGCTGAGAGCAATGCTAAAGTAAAAGGAGAATATATGAATATAAAAAAAATATTAGTGCAAAGTTTAGAGGAAAGTTTTTTACATCTAGGCTATAGCATAGATGACATAACTTTAAACTTTTCAAACAAGCCAGAAATTGCAGACTTTCAATGCAATTCAGCTTTTGCTTTGGCAAAAAAACATGGAGCAAGTCCTGAGGTTGTTGCAACATCAATAATGGCAAACTTAAAGCAAGATATTGCAGAAGTTAGTTTTGCAAAACCAGGATTTATAAACTTTAAAATAAAAGATAAAATTTTATCCGAAGTTTTAAATAGTGCTATTGCTGATGTTAAACTGGGGCTAGAGGAATTGCCTGATGAGGAAAAGCTTAAGGTTGTTATGGATTATGGCGGTGCAAATGTTGCAAAAGAACTTCACATTGGACATTTGCGTTCACCAGTTATTGGTGAAAGTCTTGCAAGGCTATATAAAATTTTAGGCAATGAAGTTATAACAGACACACATCTTGGTGATTGGGGTCTTCAAATGGGATTAACTATTGCTCAGCTTCAAGATGACGGCTATGTTGATGGTTATTTTGATAAATCTAAAAAGAATAAAGAAATAACTCTTGATACTCTTAATGAAGAATACCCAAAGGCATCGAAACGCAAATGTGAAGATGAAGAGTTTAAAAAGAAGGCAGAAATTTATACAAAATTTGTTCAAGATAAAAAAGATCCATACTGGCAAATTTATGAAACTATTAGAAATATTTCAGTTGAAAGAATTAAGGCTAACTATGAAAAACTAAATTGTTTCTTTGACTTGTGGTATGGTGAAAGCACTTCTGCGGGTCTTGTAGAGCCTGTTGTTCAAATGTTCATTGACCAAGGTTTAACCAGAACTCATGAGGGTGCACTTGTTGTTGATGTTGCAAGAGAGGGTGAAAATATTCCAATAGAAAAGAAAAATCCTGATGATACTCAGATGTATAAAAACCCAATGCCTCCAGTATATCTAAAAAAGAGTAATGGGGCAGATGTTTATGACACAACTGACATTGCAACAATTTATCAGAGAAATAGAGATTTTAATCCAGATAAAATCATGTATGTTGTAGACAAAAGGCAAGCGGTTCACTTTGAGCATTGCTTTAGAGCTGTTAAAATGGCAGGCATTTCGCCTGAAAGTCAAGAGCTTCAATTTGTTGGCTATGGCACAATTAATGGCACAGATGGAAAGCCATTTAAGACTAGATCTGGCGACACCATTAAACTTGAAGATATAATTAACCTTATTTGTAGTGGTGCAGAAAAGAAACTTTCAAACAATGGAATTTCGGAAACTGAAAATCTAGCACTAGATATTGGTGTTGCTGCCATGAAATTTGGAGACCTTTCAAACGACCCATTTAAAGATTATGTTTTTGATATTGATAAGTTTGCTTCATTTGAGGGAAAAACTGGGCCTTACATTCAATATACCGGTGCAAGGATAAACTCATTACTAAAGAAGGCAAAACTAACAGACAAATTAGATTATTTAGAGGCATTAAAACTTATAAGTATTGCTGACCAAAACCAAAGAAATATTGCCATAAACTTTATTAAACTTCAAGAAAGTTATTTAACTTCATATAAAAACACTTCACTCAGCCCACTGTGTAATAGTCTTTATGATTTTGCGTCAAGCTATTCAAAATTTTATAATGACACAAGAATTTTAACAGAACAGGACGAGGCTAAGAAAAATAGTTATCTAGCACTAAGCTTGCTGGTTTTAAAGGCAATAAAGCAGGCAAGCGATGTTCTTGCATTTGTTATTCCAGAGAAGATGTAGATTATGGAAAAGAAAAAATTATTATTACATTCTTGCTGTGGCCCATGTTCAACTTCTGTTATAGATAGGCTTAAAGAAGATTATGAAATAACAATACTATATTACAATCCCAATATTTATCCAGAGGAAGAATATTTAAAACGCAAGTTAGAGCAAATAAAATATATTGAAATTTTGCATAAAAAAGAGCCACATATTAGCCTTTTTATGCTAGATATAGACTATGATAAAGATAGCTTTTATGCTGTCACAAAGGGTTTAGAAAATGAGCGAGAGGGTGGTGCGAGGTGCCCAGTTTGTTTTAAATTAAGGCTTTCAAAAACAGCTGAAATTGCAAAAGAAAAAGGCTTTGAATTGTTTGGAACAACCCTCACAGTAAGCCCACATAAAAATTCTGAAATTATAACCAAAATTGGTTTGGATTTAGAGAAAAAATACAACATAAAATATCTTGCAGAAAATTTCAAAAAACAAGATGGATACAAAAAAAGTGTAGAGCTTTCTAAAGAAAATGGGCTCTATCGTCAAAACTATTGTGGCTGTGAGTTTGCACTTAAAATTCAGCAGAAAGAAGCTCCAAATAGCTTGAAAAAAACATATTAAAACCACCCTAAAACTAGGGTGGTTTTTATTTATTTTATGGTTATATGGTTGATATAAAGTGTTTAGTCATTTGGTTTAATAAGGCTTATTCCTCTCTCAAGCAAAAACTCATTTGTAACAAGTTTTCTTTCTAGCATTGACCTAAAAATGCTGTCTAGGCATTCATCAACATTGCTAAGGCTTGTGTCTATAAGAAGAGAGTTCTCACACATAATAAGTGGTGAAATTTCTCTATGCATATCCTTATAATCTCTATCCTTAAGTTCAGCAATAACTTGTTCTAAGGTAATTTTTTCACCAAGTTTTTCATAGTCTTTCATTCTGCGTTTAGCCTTGGTTTCAATTTCGCAATCAACAAAAATTTTAAGGTCTGCGTTAGGGAAGATAACTGAGCCAATATCTCTGCCTTCCATAACAATATTTTCGTTATGATTAGCGGTATCTCTTTGAAGCCCGCGAACAAACTCACGAATAAAAGGTTTAATGGCAATTTTTGTTACAAAATTATCTACTTCTTCATGGTGAAGTTTGTCAGTAACATTAATTCCATCAACAATCATAGAGTTTTGTTTGCCATCAAATGTATAAACAATTTTTGTGCTTTCAATAAGGTGATGAAGTTCCTTATCGTTATTTTCATTAATTTTAAGATTTAAAACTTTAACAGTGATGGCTCTATAAAGGTCGCCAGCACTAAAAAAACCAAATTGTAGTCTTTTTGCAAGTTCTTTTGCTAGTGTGGACTTTCCAGAACCAGAGGTTCCATCAATTGCAATTATCATAATATCTCCTATAGATTTATCTTACTTAATAATATATTAATTTGTCAAAAATTCAAAGCAAATAAAACAAACTATTTTGAATTTTTTGTAATTTAGTATATGATTTTCTTATAATGAATCAAAATAAAGCTTATAAGAAGGGAAAATTTTTGTTAGGTTTTAAGATAATTCTTAGAATTATCTTATTTCCATTTGTAATAATATATTTAATTTTGCAGGCAAGGGAGAGGTTTAAACTCAAAAAGCAAAATGAAAAACAAATAAAATTCTATGAAAAGTCACAGTTAGACGCCCTCAGTGGTATAGAGTTTGAAATATGCTTAAAGGCTCTTTTTGAAAAAATGGGCTATAAGGCGACTTTAACAAAAACATCAGGTGATTTTGGAGCAGATTTAATTATAGAAAAAAATGGAAAAAGAGCAATTGTTCAAGCAAAAAGGTATAATCAAACTGTTGGTGTTAGGGCGATTCAAGAGATTGTTAGTGCGAGAGCTCACTATAAAATTTATGATGCTTTTGTTGTTACAAATAGTGATTTCTCTGCGGAGGCAGATAAACTTGCAGGTGAAGCAGAGGTTAATCTAATTTGTGGAGAATTTTTAGAGAAACTTCTGACAAAATATGATGTTCATATACAAAAAATGCAGAAAAATACGGGTGTTGTGTGTGGCACAGCGAGAGACGAAATTATGCAAAAATATACAAGTTGGATATAAAAAAATAAAAAATTTGTCTAACAATAAATTTTCTGAGTAATTTCTAAATATTTGGCATAAACTACTCATGAGGTAGCTAACTAATGTTTGAACTTATGGTAAGTATAACTCAGGATAAACAAGCACTAATTCATGACCTATACTTAAAACTTTCAGGCGAAGTTAAGAAAGAAAAGGGCATAATTGCCGAGCATAATTATAACGGCAGAGCAACAATTTCAGTCGCTGTTCCTGAAAAGAAAAAAGAGTATTATAAATCCAAAATTTTAGACCACATAATTTTTATAATAATAGACGAATACAAGTTTAATTATTATAAAGAAAACCTTCAAATTTTGGGGCAAAATGTAGTTTGCCAGTCCTTTTTGAAGGCAATTTCAATCTTTGATGCAGATATAGATAAAGAGGTAATAAAACAAAAAATAGAACTAAAAGGTGAAGTTTTAGTTGATAGTTTTTATTATTTTAGGCTGGGTTCGCTCAAAGCAAGGTGGGCTAAAACAGCAAATATAATAAATCAAAATCAGGTGCTAAGTTCACTTAGCTCAATGCTTGGTGTGCTTAAATATCTAACAATGACTTCAGAAAATTTGTCAGTTACAACAGAAGTTTCAATTGGTAAAAAACAAATTAAAATGAAAGGGTATGCAAGTAGCAAGTGTTTTAAAAGAGATTTTGAGGGACATTCTAACTTCTTAACAGAGATTGTAAGACTCAATCCTGTCAAAATTAATTTAAAAGTATCAGAAGAAGAGGGAGAAGATAGCATAGCAGAACTACTCTCGCAGATTTTTGCAGATAAAATTTATTTTGTGCGATAAAAAATATTGACAAATAATTTTTTTGGCATATAATAATCTTGTATACTTGCAGAACAAGTAGTTTGCAAAAACTAACCAAGAGAGAGGAAGTCATGGGCTGAAAGCTTCCTTGTTAAGCTTGCTAATCGAAACCACCTGCATTTTAAACATCTAAATATAATGAGGCTGGGCATTTCCAGTGAAATAAGGTGGAACCACGGTAAAATTATCGTCCTTATGCAATAACAAAAATGTTATTTGTATAGGGGCTTTTTATTTGCCAAATTTAATTGTCATGTTGAGCTTGTCGAAACATTTCAACCTTATAAAAATTAATTCAAAAGGAGAAAATATCATGAAAATTCAACTTAGAGATGAAGTGAGAGAGTTTGAAAAAGGAGTATGCACAGCAGATATTGCTGCCTCAATTTCTGAGGGACTATCAAGAGTTGCAGTTTGTGGAAAGATAGGTGATGAACTTGTTGATCTCAACATGCCAATAACCAAAGACTGTAAACTTGAAATCATTACAACAAAATCAGAGGAATATAAAGAGGTGCTTAGGCATTCATGTGCCCATGTTTTGGCACAAGCAGTCAAAACTCTTTACCCAAACACAAAATGTTGGGTTGGTCCTGCAACTAAGGACGGATTTTATTATGACTTTGATTTCAAAACTCCAATTACAAACGATGATCTTTCTGTTATTGAAAATGAAATGAATAAAATAATTAAGGCAGACTTTCCAATTGTTAGAAAAGAAGTTAGCAAAGATGAAGCTTTAATTATCATGAAAAAGGCAAAGGAGACTTATAAGGTAGAACTTATTGAAAGTTTCCCAAGTGAAGAAAAAATTACAACTTACTCTCAGGGTGAATATACTGAAGTTTGCAAGGGTCCACATATCAAGTCTACTGGTTTAATAAAGGCATTCAAACTCACAAAAATATCTGGTGCATATCTAAAAGGTGATAGCAAAAATAAAATGCTCACCAGAATTTATGGTGTAGTTTTTGACAAGAAGAGTGAAATGGAAGAATACTTCAAAAATCTAGAAGAAGCAATGAAGCGTGATCACCGCAAACTTGGCAAAGAGTTAGATTTATTCTTTTTTGATGAAACTGCTCCAGGCATGGCATATTGGCTTCCAAAGGGTTTCACTTTAATGAATACACTTATTGAGTTTTGGAGAGAACTTCACAAAAAGAAGGGGTACACAGAATTTTCTGCACCACAAATCAATTCTAGTGTTCTTTGGAGAACTTCAGGTCATTGGGATCATTATAAAGAAGATATGTTTGTTTTAACTGATGCTGATGGCAATGAGCAGGCTCTAAAACCTATGAGTTGTCCAAACTCAATTAAAATATATCAAAGTAAAGTTAGAAGTTACAAAGACCTTCCAATAAGGCTCAATGATATTGATGTAATTCATAGAAATGAAAAATCTGGGCAACTAAATGGTTTGTTTAGAGTTAGAATGTTCCGTCAAGATGATTCACATAATTATGTTCGTGCTGATCAAATTGGAAGTGAAATTAAAGAAATTCTTTCTATTGCAAAAGATATTTATGATGTATTTGGAATTCCATATGAGTTAACACTTTCAACTCGTCCAGAAGATTTCATGGGTGAGATAGAAACATGGAATAAGGCAGAAGAAGAGCTTAAAGAAGTTCTTAACGGAATTTGTGGTGAGGGTAAATATAGAATCAATGAAGGTGACGGTGCTTTCTATGGCCCAAAGATAGACATAAAAATGAAAGACTGTCTTGGACGTGAGTGGCAAACTGGAACAATTCAGGTAGATTTCCAGCTTCCAGAAAGATTTGATCTTACTTATGTTGATAGTGATGGCAGCAAAAAACGCCCAATAATGATACATAGAGCAATTCTTGGTTCATTTGAAAGGTTTATTGGAATTATCACTGAGCATTTTGCGGCAGCATTCCCAACATGGCTCAGCCCAGTTCAAGTTAAGGTTATTCCAGTTTCAGATAAGTCAGCAGACTATGCTAGCCAAATTGCAGAAAAACTTGATGACCAAAAAATTAGGGTAGAAGTAGACAACTCAAATGAGAGAATAGGCTATAAGATAAGGTCAGCACAGCTTGAGAAAGTTCCATATATGATGATTTTGGGTGAAGCAGAAGCAACATCAGGCAAAGTTTCAATCAGAAAGAGAAATGGTGAAGAAGTTAAAGACCTATCATATGAAGAAGCTCTTTCAATGATTAAATCAGATATTGATGAAAAGCGTGTATAATTTAAAATTGTCATTCTGAGCGTAGTTGAAGAATCTCAACCGCTAAGATACAAAAGACTGAGAAAATCTCTCAGTCTTTTTATTTTCCAAATAAATCTAACATAAACCCAATAGTGAATATAACTTGGTCGCTTAGGTAGTCGCAGTGATAATTTTCAATTAAGTCATTCAGGACTCTATATTCTTTTACTTTGTCTTCTGATAAATCATTTAAAAATGCTTTTTCCTTTCTACTAATCTCATTAACTTTTCTAAAAAGTTCTCTGCTTTGTCTAGCGTTTTCATACTGGTTAAAAATCACATTATCCAATATTTTTATTTTTTCACTTCTATCCATAATTTCTCCTTTTTAGCGGACTAGATGTTTCAACACACTTGCTATGTTCATGGCTGGTCATGACTGTTTTATTGCTAATACTATACAACGTCATTACAATGTCATTCTGAGCAGCCCACTAGTGGGCGTCGTCGAAGAATCTGAACCGTTTTTTAATGTATTTCTTTAAATTTATATGTCTATTTTAAAGCAATACTTAAATATATGTCAACCAAATTAAAGCAATACTTTAAAATTTATGATTATTTTTAAAGTGTTTTGTTAAAAATAAAATAAATTTTATAATCAAAACA
>CATLBG010000031.1 GCA_949878595.1 uncultured Clostridia bacterium | reverse complement strand
CATAGAGTTTCTGAATGAGCGTTTAGATAACTTAGAGTTTTCATCATTATTTTCAAGAAATTTATTTTTATTTGCGTTTTTTAATCTATCTTCAATAATCTTATATAGACTTAAATTTGAATCAAAAAATGCTGGCAAAACATTATTTCCTTTAAGGTCAATTAATTTTGTATCCTTTGATTTCATGCTAAAAATATCGTCTTTACTTCCTGCAAAAACAATATTTCCATCATTAACCAAAATTGCTTCTGCAATAGTTTTGTTCTCATCAAAAGTCCAAAATTTTGCATTAAAAAATATCTGTTGCATTCTATATCCTTTCAAGCACTTCAAAGTAAATTTTGCTACAATTGCCAGCTCTAAACCAATTTATATTACGATTTTTTCTAATACCATTAATGTAAGCCATCAAAGCATAGAGTGTTCCACTATGTGCAACAATAATTATATTTTCATTTTTATCAATATGTTCATCTATAATTTTTTTAAATTCAATAAAGTTTCTTGTCAAAAACTCTTTGCAACCCTCAGGACTTGTTGAAGAAAATAATGGATTCATATAATTATTATACCATAGTTGTTCTTGTTCATTCTTAGGTTCACCTTCAAGCAAAAGTTCTCTATCATTTAGACCTTCTAAAACTTCAACTGGCAATTTATATTTAAGCTGAAAATATCTTGCAGTTTTTATTGTTCTTTTTGAATTTGAAGTATATATCTTATCAAACTTAATATTCTCTTTTGCCTTAACTGCAATTTTACATTGTTTTTTTCCAAACTTTGTTAATTTATCATTTTTTGCATCTGCATGCCTCATGAACATAATAATCATAGTTTCACCTCTATTCCATTTTAAATTTTAGTTAAAAATATGTCAAACCTTTATGCTTTAAAATAATACTTAACTAATTAAATTTATTTAACCTCTGCATAATAAACTTTTAGTTTCACACAATAAGGTTATTAGGAGAAGTTTCATGAAAAATAATTTCAGAAAGTTAACAAATTTTAAAAATTGGACACCATTCAAAAAAAGATATATTCCAATATTTAGTTCGCTTGGTGTGCTTGCAGTTGTGTCATTAATTTTAATATTCACTCTTCCAATATTCACCCATCAACTAACAACTAGCCCTAAAAATAAGTCTGATAGAAGTGGTTGGCCAGTTAGGCTAAGCGCTCCATATATTGATATGTCTTCTTGGGTTGATACAGCAAATGCCTATAGCATTAATGGAGCACCAAATCTTGGCAAACTTTATGATGATTCTGGATTTGGCTACTTTAACTTAGGATTTATTCAGCCAGACCAACAAAAACCACTTGATTCAAATGGAAGAATCCTTTGGGGCTGGGGCGGCTATTATAAACTTAGTGATGAAGGTAGTGATAATTATCAATATGAAGGAATTAAACAGTCACTTAAAAGTTTAAGAGATAAAGGTGGAGACTATTGCATTTCAATTGGTGGACAAGCTGGAGATGCACCTTGGGTTGTAACACAAAATAAAGATAGACTTGTTGAGTTTTATAGAGATGTTATTGGTTCATATGATGTTAAAAGGCTAGATCTTGATATTGAAGAATCCAACCAAGACCATGACCAAAACATTATAAATGCAAAAGCAATAAAACAAGTTCAAGGTGAAACTGGTGTTGAAATTACACTAACTATTCCAATCATGCCAAATGGCTGGGAACAAAAGCAAATTAATATTATTAATGCATACTTAGACGCAGGTGTAGACATTGCTGTAATCAACTCTATGACAATGTGTTATGGCACTGGCGTCAGAGCTGATGAAGACTATGGAACTGCATCTGTTAGAGCAATTACAAACTCTGTTAATCAATTAAAAGTTCTCTATTCAAACCATGGTTTTGAGCTCACTGATGACCAAGCATATCTTAAAACTGGTGCTACATTCTCAATTGGTTATGAAAGCAACCTATACCCAGTCTTTACTCTTTCAATGGCAAACACAGTTGTTGAAGATGCAATGAAGCACAACTATGGCTTAGTTTCAATGTGGTCTATGGGCAGAGATGCAAAACTCGAAACCAATAAAGCAATTAATAAGCAATATGAATATAGCAAGGTTCTTCAAAAATATAACAATGATGAAAACTAAAATAACAAAAAAGTGGACTTATAATCCACTTTTTTATTTTTTAGCGTGCTTTTTTGCATTTTTTAATAAGTTTAAAAAAGAAATAATTTAACTTCATAAATCATTAAATGTTAATTTTATGTTTAGAGAAGAATACAGATTACTCCACCTTTTCTCTCATTAACAATCTTAGTTACTGTTTTGCACATTTTTGTTTGAACTTCTTCTGGAAGCCCCGAAAGCTTAGCATCTATTGATTCTTTAACAAGCTCATTCATTGGCTTGCCAAACATATTTTTATTCCAAATCTCAGTCTTGTTATTTTCAAACTCATTCATCATGTATGATACTATTGCACTATTTTCACCACTTCCAACTGCTGGACAAACTTCTGCATTAACATCAACTCTCATGATATGAAGACTTGGTGCAGTAGCCTTTAATTTTAAGCTAGAAGTTCCATTTTTAGTGACAATTTCTGGCTCTTCTAGAGTTAAATCATCGAGGCTTGGATTAACAATTCCATAGCCTGTTTCTCTAACGCTATCTAAAGCAGATTTAATCTTATCATATTCTTTTTTAGCTTTTACAAGTTCTTTCATATAACTCATCAAGCAATAGTCATCAGAAATTTCAGTTCCACATTCTTTGCTAAGAGTTTTATAAAACAAACTATCTTCAGCATTAATGTTAAAAGAAATTTCACCATTTGAAAGATTTAAATTTTCAAGTTCAAGAGGTTTAAGATCTTCATTCTCTTTAAACATATCAAGCAAGTTTTTATAGTCATTCATTTTATAACAAAGAGTTGTTTCTGTTTTTACTCTAGAAAAAATTTCTTGAATAAACTCATCTTCAAACCCAAGAGCAGTAATCCACTTTGGAAGATTGAAATTTATTTGTTTAACTGGAAACTCCATTAAAATTGTCTTAATAACATTGGTTATTTCTTCACCATCAAGCTCAGAAACATTGAGAGGCATTACAGGAGTGTTATATTTATCTTTTAAACTTTCAGCAAGAGCAACACAGTCTTCAGAATGTGGAGTTCTTGAGTTTAAAATAATAACAAATGGCTTTTTGCTCTGCTTTAATTCATAAACAACTTTTTCCTCAGCTTGAACATAGTTTTCCCTATCAATGCCAGCAATAGAACCATCTGTTGTAACAAGAACTGCAATTGTTGAATGCTCAGAAATAACTTTTCTAGTTCCAATTTCTGCGGCCTCTTCAAAAGGCATTTCCTCATCGCTCCAAGGAGTTTTAACCATACGTGGGTTTCCGCCGTCATCTTCAAAACCGGCTGCACCATTAATCATATATCCAACGCAATCAACAAGTCTAACCTTAGCAGAAACATCGCCGCCAAAATCAACAACAACTGCCTCATTAGGAACAAACTTTGGCTGCATTGTCATAACATTTTTTCCAGCTCCAGATTGAGGCATTTCGTCAATGGCTCTTTGTTTTTCATAAGTATTAGTTATATTATCTAAAATTGATGACTTCATAAATTGAGAAATAAAAGTTGATTTTCCTGTTCTAACAGGCCCAACTATTCCAATATAAATGTCACCACTTGTTCTCTTTGCAATATCATTATATATTTCAAAGTTTTCCATAAACCCTCCATTTTTTGTGTTTATACACAATTTATATGTGGATTTATTTTCTCATATGATAAAAATTTAATAAATTTTTGCATAAAAAAGCGACACATTCTGCCGCTTTTAAAATATTAATCCTCTTTCTTCCCAAAAAGTTGTTCACGAGCTTGTTCAAGTTCTTCTTCAGTAATGAGTCCCTTTTCTTTGAAATTTTGAAGTTTTTTAAATTTTTCTAATTTTTCACTTTCAGTTTCAGTTTCAGTTTCAGATATCTTAGATTCAGTTGCTATGTTTTCTTCTTGAGTTTTATTGTTTTTTTGAACTTCATCATTTACAGATTCTTTAACTACTTCTATCTTCGTTTGTTTTGCATCAGATACTTTTACCCTGTTGCTAACAAGCAAAATATATGGAATTATTGACAAAAGCCCAAATGGAAAACAAAATATGCTAACGAAAATAACATAGTTTCTAAATGTTTCCTTTCTAATAAACATAGTGTCTTCTAAGTGGTCAGCTTTATAATTAAATCTTTTTCCAGCAATATAACAATAAATTCCTATAGGAATAAACACTAATGAAAATGTATATAGTGCAAAATAAATAAAGCAAAAAACAGATGTGATATTTAATAATACTTTTGATACTTTAGATTCTTTCATAATTAGCTCCTTTAAGTCTTTTTGGATTTTAATTTCTTTTTAGTTTTTTTAATCAAGCTTGCCTTGTTTTCTTTTCCAAGCATAAGCCTGTCAATATTTTTGCGATGAGCATAAAGTGCAAACAAGAAAATAACAAACAATATTACACAAACAATCTTTCTGTCACTTAGGCTTAAAATGCTTTTCATGCGAATCCCCTCATAAACAGTAAGAACAGTTATACACAAAAAGCTAACAACAGCCCCATATTCAAACAAAACCCAAACAACAAATCCAACTGCAAGTACAATTGACGAAATAATAGGGTTTGCCGCAAAAAACAATCCCATAATTGTAGCAACACCCTTTCCGCCCTTAAAACCCCAAACAATAGGATAAATGTGACCAACAATACAAGAAACTCCAGCAACATAAAGCATCAAATAACTTTTGTCAAAAATATAATATGCTGCAAGACAAGGAATAAAGCACTTAAGCATATCTAAAAGCAAATTAAGTGCACCAAGCTTAAAGCCATATTGCCTAAGCGTATTAGTTGACCCAGGATTTCCACTACCCAGTTTTGTTATGTCATCATGTTTGGTGCGTGCAATCATTCTAGCAAAAGAAATATTTCCGCAGAAATATGAAATCCAAACAGTAACAATAACATGCCACCAAATTATGTCCATAAACTCTCCTATAAGTCTTCTTCTTTTTTACTTTTTAATTTAATAACGATAGGTGTTCCACTAAAATCATATGCTTTTCTTATTGTATTCTCCAAAAATCTTAAGTAATTATCCGTCATAAGAGTTGTATCATTCACAAACAAAACAAATGTTGGCGGATTAGAACTTCCTTGAGTTGCATAGAAAATTTTAAGTTTCTTACCTCTAATAAATGGAGGTGTATTTATTACATATGCATCTGAAAGCACATCGTTAAGAGGACCTGCAGAAATCTTTCTGCCTGCATTTTCTAAAACAACATCAACTGCTTGCATAAGCTTTTCCATTCGCTTGCCAGTTAAGGCTGACAAATAAACAGATTTAAAGTATGACATAAAAGCAAACTCTTTTGCAAGTTTATCATTAAACTTATTCATGGTATTTGTGTCTTTTTCTATCAAATCCCACTTATTTAAAACAATAACTGAAGGTTTTTTCTGTTCATCTATAAAACTCGCAATTTTCAAATCTTGATCTGAAATCTCAGTGCTTGAGTCTATAACCAAAACAACTACATCAGCATTTCTAATAGAATCTAAAGTTCTGATGATAGAATATCTTTCAATTGTTTCATCATCAATCTTGCTTTTTCTACGCATTCCAGCAGTATCAATAAGTGAATATTTTTTCCCATTATATTTAAATGGAATATCAACAGAGTCTCTAGTTGTTCCAGCAATGCTAGAAACAATAACTCTATCTTCCCCAACCATTTTATTAATTATGCTAGACTTTCCTGCGTTTGGTTTTCCAACAATTGCTATTTTGATGCAGTCTTCTTGTTCTCTTTGAAGTAACTCTTTTGGAAAATGTGAAACCACTTCATCTAGCAGATCTCCAACACCCTTGCCATGAAGTGAAGATATTAAAAATGGAGTTCCAAGCCCAAGCGAATAATATTCATACTCAAGAGCTTGATCATAATTATCAATTTTGTTAACTGCAAGAATAATTGGTTTTTTACTTTTTCTAAGAACTGAAACAACATCGTGATCTGCAGAAGTAAGTCCTTGCTTTCCATCAATAACAAAAACAATAACATCAGCCATTTCTATTGCAAGTTTTGCCTGCTTAACGATTCCAAAAGAAATTTCATCTTTTTTTTCAAAGTCTAAACCACCAGTATCAATAATAGTGAAACCATTATCAAGCCAAGTTCCATGAGCAAAAATTCTATCACGAGTAACACCAGGTTCATCGTTAACGATAGAAATTCTCTTTCCAACAATTCTGTTAAATAGTGTTGACTTTCCAACATTTGGTCTTCCAACAATTGCAACAAGTGGTTCTTTCATCAGCATAGTCTCCTAAAATAATTATAAACAAATTAATCTTATTTATCAAGAAAAATAGCATTAAAAAAAGTATAGACATATTTGCCTATACTTTAATTGTTATATTTTATCTAGCTTTCTTTTTTCCGAAAATTCCTGCAAACATTTCTGAGAAGAATCTACCAACGGCATATCTTGCTTTTTTGCAGAATATTAAAATCGCAGCTAAAATTAAAACTACGCCGCCAACAACTCCAAGCACAATCCAAAGAGTGTTATTTGAATTTGCCGCATTTCTATTGCTAACAAGACCTGCCTCTGTATTGTTAACTTCAACTCCCTCAAGTGATTTGCTGCTAGCACCTTCAGTTCCATAAAGCACAACATCAAGAGTTTTTGCAAGGTATTCACTTGCTCTTATTGCATAATCCTTTTCAATGTTTTCGCAACCAAATTCAAATAGCATTGCACGAGTTGAAAGTTGTTGATTATAATTTCCCTTTCCAATATAAATATCTTTAATTAGTCCTGGATAAACTTCATCTGCGTATGCCTTTATAGTGTAAGCAAAATTTTTGTTTTCTTCATAATTTTTGCTTGCCGCTCCAATAACCATTCTGACTGCAGACATCTCTTTTCCATCAACTTTAGTTAAATAATACTTTCTGCTAGTTGAGTCTCTGTGAATATCAAAAATTGCATCAACTCCATCATTTAAAATTGCAGAAGCTGTTACCTGACTTCTTGTATATGCTCCAGAGTTATGTGGAAGATGAAGATCTTCTCTATAAATTGTTTCCACTCCAAGTTTATTAAAATTTTTAACAAGTGCCTTACCAACATCATGAATACCACCCTTTCCATAAACTGAGTCTACTCCATCTGGTGTATAATAACTCTCATCGTTATGTGTATGATAAATTCCTACTTTTTTCTTTGATGCAGCAGAAGCAGTATTTTCATCTTCAGTTGATTTTTTTTTAACATTAACTTTTGGAAGCTCTTCTTTTTTTATAAATTTAGCTATTGCTGTTTTTGATTTTTCATCTACGCTAGAAATTTCATAAAGATCATTTTCATGAGATAGATATTTATCTCCTTCATTTATATCATCGCCTTTAGTAAACAAAATCTTAGTCTTTGATTCATCTGAATAAACTGTAAAAAACGTTTTATTAGTATCTGCAAAAGCAGTTTGATTTGTGTCCATTCCAAAGAAACTAAATGTCGCAGCAAATAGTAATATAAATGCAATTATCTTTTTCATATTATTTTCCTCCCTTGCTTACTTCACTTAATTTTTCATTATTTGAACTATTTTTATGTGTTTTTTCATTATTTTTTGTGCTTTTTGCGTTTTTTACTTCTGCAATATTTTTAAGTCTTTGAACTTTTCTATCACTTGAATTAAGTTTTCCATTCTTTTCAGAATCATAAGTATGAGTTTTAAAATTAAATTCTTTTTCTTCTTTATTAATAGTTGCCGTCTCAAAACATCTACCGAGAAACTCACTAACGGCAACAGAAATTATTATTGCAACAATATAAGTTCCAAATGCACCACCAACACCAAGTCCTAATATTGATGGTGTTTTAGTGCAAAAATTAACAATCCACTGAATTAATCCTGCAAGTGTTATACCAAACAAACAAGATACAAAAGCATTTCTTCTACTTCTGCCTAAAGCATATGCAACCACACCTGCAACTACACCATATATATACATGTTATCAATAATAAGTTCCTCTGGGTCTGCTGGAAGAATCCACTCAAGTCCATAAATTATTCCACCAACCAAAACTGTCCCAATAAGAGTTCTTAGCAAATCTCTAGACCAACCACAAGAAATAAGTAAATAAATTGAAAGTGCTAATGGAATTAAAAATCCTCCAATTGAAAAACAGAAATATGGACCAATCCAAATTGGAGGAATTACAATTCCTATACAAATTAAAATCAAAATAATTAGTGCCTGCTTATCATTCAGTCTCAGACTATCTAAAATTCTTTGCCCTGCACCAAACATGATAAGTAAGATGATAATAGAAACAATAACTAAACTTACTGACATAAAAAACTCCTTTACAATTAGTATGTAAAAGAGTTTAATTTTTATTTATATTAAATTTAAAAAGTCAATTTTTTTATCTTCTAGTTCAATAACCTTTCCATTCAAATATGACAAATAATTATTTTTTTCAAAATGAAAAATTAATTTATGCGAGCACAAACATTGATATTTAAATTTATATTTTGAATTAATTTTTGAATCGCCATACTTTTCATCTCCAAGTATTGGGTGACCAATAAATGCAAGATGAGCTCTAATTTGATGTGTCTTTCCAGTAACAAGTTCAATTTCTAAAAGTGAAATATTTTTAGACTTTTTCAGCAACGAATATTTTGTTTCAATTCTATCATATCCAACACTGGGTTCTGACTTGATTTTGACAATTGAATTTTTTTCATCTTTTTTTAGATAAGCAATCAAAGTTTTATTTTTTATATTTATTTCACCATTAACAAGTGCAAGATAATATTTTTCAAGTAGTCTATTTTTAAATGCTTCATCTAAACACTGTTTAGCTTTTTCATTTTTTGCAAAAACAACAAGTCCAGTGGTGTTTCTATCAAGTCTATGAACTGCAAAACATTGACTTTTAATCTTATCACTAATTCTTTTTAATACAGAGTCAGTTCCATCGTTTGAAATAGTTAAAAGCTTTCTTGGCTTATTGCAAATAACAATATTTTCATCTTCATAAACAATCTCTATATCTTTAGCAGAATTATCTTCAAAATAAAAGACAATTTCATCACCAGCATTAACCTCTAAATCTTTTCCACAGCGAACACCATTAACTTTTATATCTTTATTTCTAAAAACTTTCATTAGTGCATTATAAGACAACTCATCAAAGTTTGCTAAAATAATTTTTGACAACTTTCCATCTATTTTAGTTTTAAATTTTTCTACACGCATTGCAATTTCCCCTGCAACTATTTTTCTTACGATATAATTTTAGCATAGCCACTCCAAAAATATCAAGGATTATTATGCATGCAAGTAAATAAATAAACCATGAAGAAGTTAATGACTGATATATAATTAATGAAACAAGATAACTTACAGCAAACTGAGATGCAAAAACAAGCAGTGCGGTCTTTCGCCCAAATTCATTTTTTATTGCCCCAAGAGCAGATATGCAAGGAGAATAAAGCAAGATAAAAATTAAAAATACAATAGAAGAAATTTCTGTAAAATTAATAATTGAAGAAGTAGAAACCAATGATTCAGACAAACCTATCGCAAGTCCATCAACACCATTTATCATTGCAAGCCCAACAACAACAAGTTCCTTTGCGACAATTCCCAAAATCAAGCTTGCAACAATTCCTGCACTACCTAGTCCAATTGGTTTAAACAAAACTGCAAGTTTATTAGAAATAACATAAAGAATAGATTTATCAAAGTTCGTTCCCTGTAAATAATCAAAGCCTGGTGAAAAATTTTGAAGAACCCAAAGTGCTGAACTAAAGAATAAAATTAACGTTCCCACCTTTATCAAAAATTCAACAGCAGTGATAAGACTATCTGATATAACTTTTTTAAAATAAGGAAGTCTATATTTTGGCATCTCCAAAATAAAAATATCTTTTTCATTTTTAATAAATTTTTTCAAAATTATTGCACAAATAAGAGAGATTAAACAAGCAAAAATATAGAGAAGAAAAACAAATAAATATTTATACTTTTCAAAGAACAATGACGAAATAACTAAAAAGACAGGAAGTTTAGCAGAGCAAGACATATATGGCAATAACAATACTGTTCGTTTTCTAAGTCCCTTATTTTCTAAATTTCTAGTTGTCATAACTGCACTGGTTGTGCAACCATATCCCATCATCAAACTAAAAAGAGACTTTCCAGTAAGCCCAACTTTTTTAAGCATACCATCAAACATAAATGCAAGTCTAGACATAAATCCAATATCTTCAAGAAAATTTATAAAAAGTGTGAGAAGTAAAATTTGAGGCAAAAAAGAGCATACTGAAGAAATTGAGTTAATAACACCCTCAATAAGAAAATTCTGAACAACAAATGAAATATTTGTGCATAAAATTATTTTCCGCAAAAATTCAAAAATTTTATTGAAAAACATGTTAAAAACACCCGAAAATGCTTCACCTACTGCACCAAAGGTTAA
>CATLBG010000030.1 GCA_949878595.1 uncultured Clostridia bacterium | reverse complement strand
TGGGATTGATTTTACAATATTATTTTATATTATTAAATCAGGTGCTCCTGGAGTTGTTTGGGCATTCATAGTTCCATTCTTTGCACTTCACCTCATGCCAGTTTGGATATGGATTGGTGGAATAATTAGAGCTGTTGCTGAACTTAAAAATTTAGAGTATGTTTTCACAGAAAAGAGAATAATCGTTCGCGCGGGTGTTGTTGGAATAGACTTTAAAAACATTTTATATTCAGATATAAAGGGTGTAAATTTAAAAGTTGGCTTAATTGATAGGCTTTGCAAGGTTGGTGATATTGTTGTTACAGCACATGAACAAACTGCAATTTTGTATGATATCAAAAATCCATATAGAATTTTAAAGAAAATGCAGAGAATCGTAACTGACATAAAATCAGATATTTTGTTTCCAAATGCACTTCGTCCAGCAGAAAATAAAGGATTTAGAACCAAATATAATCCAGATGATGATAAATTTTAATATTTAATTAAAAAAGACCCTTGAATTTTAGGGTCTTTTTTATATTTAATAGCTTTTGCATTATTTTGCAAAAAAACAAACGCCAATTGCACCAGGTCCAATGTGTGTTCCAATGGTTGTGCCAATTTCATATTTAGGAATAAAATTTGTGTTGCCCTCCCAAATATGTTTGCTATCTTCTATATATTTGTTTAAAACTCCATCGTCTGTGCCAGAATATCCTGTGCAAAAAGGTTTTTCAAAGTCAATGCCTCCACACTTTTCAATAAGTTGCATCAAAAGATTATTTCCTTTTTTAGAGCCAAGTGCTTTGCCTGCAAGCTTAACTTCACCATCAACAATTGATATAACAGGTTTTAGTGAGAGCATTTCTCCAGTAAACGCAGCAACAGAAGAGATTCTTCCTCCTTTCTTTAAATATTTTAGTGTTCCAAGCAATGCAAGCAACTTAATTTTTTTCTTTTCAATGTTTAGTGTATCCACAATTTCTTTTGCAGTTTTATTTTCTTTTGCAAGCTTAATTCCTAGTTCAAGCAAAAGCCTTTCACCAATGCATGCACTAAGACTGTCAATAACAGAAATATTTTCAAATTCTTTAGCTGCCTTAACTGCTTCAGAATATGTTCCAGAAAGTTTAGAAGAAATGCAAATACAAATAATTTCGTTTCCGTCTTTTTCAACTTCTTCAAAGCATTCTTTAAATCTATAAGAAGAGATAAGACTAGTTTTAGGCAATTCATCACTTTCAATAAGTCTTTCATAAAATCTTTTGTGTGATAGGTTAACTCCGTCCAAAAATTCTTCTTCACCAAATCTAACTTCAAATGGAAGAACTGTTATATCAAGTTTTTCCGCTTCTTCTTGGCTAATGTCACAGCCAGAATCAATTACAAATTTAATCATTTTTATACTCCTCACAAACCCTTTCAAGGTTATTTTCAATTAACTCAAGTGCTTCATAAAAAATTTCTCTTTTTTCTTTTGGCAGTCCCTTACTTCCAGTTTCAACCATTTCAGCTGCAATATTTGTTATTTTTTCAGCGACTTTGCATCCTTCGTTTGTTAGAGAAAGTTTACTTCTATATTTTTTGGGAAATGTTTCTTCTGAAATAATATAATTATTATTTTCAAGGTCTTTTAAAACTCTACTCATGCTAGCTTTGTCTTCTTCGCAAAGAGAGCAAAGTTCAGCAGCTGTTTGAGAGCCAAACTCATGCAAATAAAATAGGCAAGAAACATGTGTGCTTTTAAGACCAAGTTTTTTCATTTCGCTAGATTTTATTTTGTGAATTGCTCTATAAATATTGGTTATTAAGATAGTAAATTTAGTATATCTATTTTCCATAAAAAACTCCTAATATAATTATATTAAAAGACTAACACAAAAGATGTTGTTTTGTCAACTTTTATATATACAAAAATATTTAGTTTTAATTTCTTTACACAAAACTTGTTAATAATTATAATTGTAGTATATTATACTTAGGAGAAACTATGGAAAATTTTATATTCACAAGAGCAGGAAGAGAGTGGAATGAAGATAGGGGATTTGTTTGCAAAACCTTTGGGTTTGTGTTAGACGGGGCAACTGGATTGATAGATGAACATTTCACAAGCAGTTCTTCAGATGCTGAATGGTATTCGGATAGTTGGTGCAAATATTTAAAAGTTGCACTTTGTGATACAACAAAATCTCTTTTAACAATTTTAGAGGAGGGTTTTGATAAGGTTACAGGAGAATATAAAAAGATTTTAGGAGCTAAAAAGGTTACTGACTATCCAAGTGCAACTATTAGTATTGTTCGAGATATTGGTGATGAAATTGAAATGTATACTCTTGGTGATAGTCCAATTTTAATTCAAGATGTGTTTGGTGAAACCTGCATATTTGAAGATACAAGAAATATAGTAAATGATTTTGTTATTCATGGCATTGCAAAAAATGTTGCATTAAAAGAAAATATTAATATATGTGAAATAAAAGACAAATATCCAAATATTATTATGGAAGGCAGGTTAAAAAGAAACAAGTTTGGTGGTTATTATGTGCTTTCAAATAACAAGTCCGCACTCAAGTTTGGTTTTTATCAAACAATGCCAAAGAGTCAAATCAAAAAGATAATTTTGATGACAGATGGGTTTTCTCAAATTATAGATGTTTTCAAATTTATGTCTGAAGAAGAACTTGTAAAAAAATTAAAATCTGCATTAGATGCTGAAAAGTTTTATAACAAGCTTGTGTATTTTCAGCAAAAAGATAAATTTGGAAATAAATTTACAAGATTCAAAACCACAGATGATGCAACAGTGGTTTGTATGACTTTTGATTAAAGAGAATAAAATGGAAAATAGTTTAATTATAGATAAATGTAAAATAGAAGATTTAGATAAAGTTATAGAGCTCAGCAAAGCATGCACAATGCAAATACAAAATGGTGTTGTTATAAAAGTTGGAATATCTGAGCCTGTTGAAGTTTCAGACTTTCAAGATTTGGTTGTTGCAAAAATAAATGATGAAGTCGTTGGATCATTAGTTTTGTCAAATCTAAATGATGATGATAAAGAGTGGTATGGTTTAAGCAAAAATGCCAGTCCCATAACAATTATGAAAATTTGCACAAAAGAATCTTTAAGAGGAATGGGCGTTGCTGGTGCAATGATAAACTTTGTTAAAACTCAACATAAAGGCAAAGATATTTATGTGGATATAATGGCATCACCAATACCAAACATAAAAAGCAGAAGAGCTTTTGAAAGTCAGGAATTTATGTTAGAAAGAGAAGTTCCATATTATTTTAAAGATAAAAATCTTCATACTTCTTGGTGGATATACAAATTTACTACAAAATAAAATCAGCGATTAGCCGCTGGTTTTATTTCTCTTTATTATTTAAAAATATTCTTAAGGCATTTAGTTCATATTCAAATTCACATCTAGCAAAAATAGTTTGAGTAATATCTGATTTACCAAGGGCGTGCATAATATATCTGTCACCAGCATTTTTAATGGCGTTTCTATATAGTGGATTTTGAATTGCACTAATATATAGTTCATCAATAAAATCATAATATTCTTCGCTGTTTCTTTTTATAGGTTTTCCTTGAAAATAAACAGTTTGAGTTTCTCGCCAGTCATAATCAGACGCTGCTTTAATATTGTTAGAATCAAGACCAAAATGTTTAAATACTTGTCTTTGAGTTTTTTTATTTTTAAATTTAAAGCCCTGAAAGACTCCTTCAATTGAATTTAACTTAAATCCTTTAAAATAAAATTCACAGTGAAACAGGTTAGACAGCACTTTTGGCAATGCACCATGAAATTTATATCCAACATTAATAAAAGTATCAGTTTCGCTAACCCATTCATTGTTTTTGCCATTCTTAATGCAAACTTCGTCACAAAAGAGAGAACCATCGTCCTTTTTAACAATTTCTTTCATTTCAAACTTAAAAGATTTTTTAAAAATTCTAAACTCATTTAATTCTTTTTTTATTTTGAGTCTAAGTCTAAGGCTTTCCATTTTTATCTCCTTATAAAATTATTATAGCATTAAAATTTTGATTTTTCTATTTAATAACTAGCATAAAACATATTTTTTTAATAATTTATTAGGATAAAAAATTTTAAAAATGTATAAGTATGGTTGCACTTGCTTTAACTTGTGGTATATTTTTATTCGCAGTTTTTAGCGATTCAAATCCTGTTTTATTTATTATTTTTGGCATAGCATTTGGCATAGCTCTTCCTCTTAGTGGGTTAATGAACTATGTTGGGGCACTATCAAAATCAATATTGCAAATGTCAATAAACAAAAAGAAAATTGGTTAGATCTCTTTTTTTGTATATTATGTATTGCAATCAGTGCATTTATTGTTTAATATGCTTTAACAAATTTTGGATTATAAATCTAATAGAACAAAAAGAACCGCTTCTGGCTCTTTTTTATTGATAAAAACTTAAAAGAATGTTAAACTAAATTTGAGGTAGAAATGGAAGGAAAAGTTTTTTTAACATCATGTGGTCTCAAACAAAAAGAAGAGAGTGAAAAATTATATAATTATTTAAAAGAAGGGTTTAAAGGCAAGAGGGCAATTATAATAACAAATGCTACTCTCACTGGTCATAATGAAAGGGCAATTGTTCCAACTAAAGAGAGATTTTTAAGTGCTGGTGCCGCTACCGCAGATATCGTTGTTTTAAATAAAGAAAATTATAAATCTATTTTAAATTATGATTATGTTTATGTTGTGGGTGGTGACATTGCTCCACTTGCAGACTTAATTAATAGCACAGACCTTCGCTCTGAGATTATTAAATTTTTAGAAAATGGCGGAATATATATTGGTGAGAGTGCTGGTGCAATAACAATGGCGAGAAGTGTAAAGTGGCATTACGATGTCAATAGAGCAATAAGAAGTGCAGATAAAAAAGAACCAAAAAGTTATGATGGTTTGAATATTGTTGATGTTAATATTTATCCACACTTTAACACTAAGCCAAGTTCACAGATTGAAGTTATCAAAAATTATGAAGATGAAACAGGCATAAAAATAACGCCACTTAATGACGGCGAGTGGATTGAACTAAACATTGATGACATACTAAAATAAAAAACGGAGAACAAGGGTTATAAATTTTGAAACTAGCAAAAAAATAAACCTCATAAAACGAGGTTTATTTTTTTTATAATTGTTGAATATCATAAAATTTAAAATTGCTATTTCTAATTTTGTTTTGTGCCCAAGAAATAACATAATTTCTATCACCATTTATTGTTTCTGAAAAAGCAGGAACACCTGTCCTTTGAGATCCTTCATTAAGGTAATAATTAATTCTCCAACGCATTTTACATACCTCCTTTGTCAACACTCCTAGTCTAACATATAAGTTTTATTTATACAAACAAAAATGGACTGCCAATGCCCCAATTTTGGTACATTGATTTTGGTATAATTTGCATATGGAGGTATTATGAAATATAAAGAGATACAAATAAACGATATTATAACAAAAAAAGATTTAGAATATGGTAATATAATTCTATTGGCAAGTAGACCAGCACTTGGAAAAACAAAAACTTGCTGTGAGCTGTTTAAGCATTATTCTAAAATTTTTAATTGTCTTTATTTCGATATGTCTGGAGAAAGCAATGCTTATTTTTTTGACTATAAAAATATGAAAGGTGTGGTTAATGATTATTTATCTTCTGTTGAGATAGTTAAAAAAATTCAATATGAGGCTAAACATAATGCGTTAAGAATTATTTTTATAGATTGTTGGCAATTGCTAAATGATAAACGAGAATGGTTTTCAAAAATGTTGCTTGAAATATCGTATTTTTTTGGTATTGTAGTCGTGATTACTAGTCAGTTATCAAGAAAAGTTGAAAAACGAAAAAATCATTTACCAAATAAGAAAGACTTAAATGCAATAGAAAACTTAGATAGTTATACCCGAAAACAAATAGTTATTGGACGACCAGCAATATATTTAGATTCCTCAAACATTGCGGATGAGTTAAAGTTTTTTGTATACAGAGAATGGAACAATGGTTAGTTGTTGCAAGATGAAAACAACACTAACGTACGAATTATTGGACATTAAACCAAAATTTATGCTATAGTGTAACTGAGGTAAATATGGCTATAGAATCAAATAAAAAATTGTCAATTATATATACTCTTGAGATTTTAAAAGAATATAGTGATGAAAATCATTTGCTTACGCAAAGCGATATTGCTGATAAAATAAAGCAAATATATGATATGGATTGTGAAAGAAAGTCCATTGCTAGCAATATTGATTCTTTAATTGATATAGGAATTGATATTATAAAAATACCCCACAAAGGTTGCTACATAGCTGAAAGGACTTTAGAGCCAAGCGAAATTTCATTTATAGTTGATGCGGTGTTCACAAGTAAATCGATAAATGGTAAACAAGCCAAAGACTTGTCTGTAAAATTATCTAACCTATTAAGCAAATATCAACGCAAAAAATATAATTATATATTTAAGTCTGACCAAATAAACAGAACGGACAACAGAGAACTTTTTTATAATATAGAAATAATTCAAGAAGCAATTGAAAACAATAAAAAAATTTCATTTCAATATAACAAGCCTTATTTTGAAAAAGAAAACAGAAAGAATCCATATGTTGTAAATCCATACTTTTTAATTATTAGTCAAGGTAGATATTATCTAGTTTGCAACTATGATTATTATAATGAAATAAGTAATTATAAAATTGATTTTATTAAGAATATTAAAATTTTAGATGAAGAGCGAAAACCTATAACTAATATAAATGGTTGTGAAAATGGATTAGATATTTCAAAATACATAAACGAACATATCTATGCGTTTGGGGATAAAACTATCAATGCTACATTAAAACTTACAGATGAGAATGCTGTTGCTTATGTTTCAGAATGGTTTGGCGAAAACGCAAGAATATATAAAAAAGATAATACAATTTATTCGGATATCACTGCAAACGAAAAGGCTTTAATTTATTGGTGTTTGCAATATTGCGAAAGTGTGGAATTAATAAAGCCTAGAGAAACAAGAAAAAATATTAAAAATAAAATATTGAAATTAAACGAAAAGTATCACGAGGTGTAGAATGAAAGAAGAAATACAATATTTAAAAAACTCTCCTATTTATGCGATGTCATTAGGTTCAAAAGAATTGTTTCACTCAAATTTTTGGCATTGGTTAATGACTTGCGACGATATTAAGCCCAAAAACGCTTTTGTAAATGTCTTTTTTAATTTGCAAAAAGTAGATAGAATTGAAAGAGAACAACAACACAGAGATTTAACAATTTGGCAAAATAATGTTGCATATGTCGTTGAGAATAAAATAAAAAGTGTACCATACAAAGAACAGCTTAAAGAATATGAAAATGGATTAGAAAAAAAACAATCTTTTGGGCTTGGAATTTTGACTGGAATTTTTGAGCCTGATTTTATAAAAGATAATGATTGTAATAAATGGAGTTTCATATCTTACAAAGAAATCGGAGAACGAATATTGAAAATATTAAAAGATGTTGACTGTTCAGAATTCAATAAATTAATAATTGTAGAATATGCAAATGTTATATTAAACATTTATGAAATTATTAATGAAAAACTTTTAATGACAAAAAAATTGCTACAAAATAACGATTGTAAAGATTTGGAAGAAATACGCTTGGATGATATATGTAAGAAATACAGTGCAGAAAAATTTTCACAATATTTAAAACAAACTATATTTGATAATTTAGAATCATCATTAAAAAACAAATCAAACTGCAGGCTTGCAATTAGTTCTGGTTTTACGCGTAAATCATCTTACAATGATATTAGAATTTATGTTAACGAAACGGATGTACAAAGAAAATTAGAGTTAGGGATTCAAATTCAAGGTGGAGAATATCGAATATCAGCAGTAAGATGTGGTAAAATTGATAATAAAATAGTGTTTAATGAATTCCTAAAAAGGAGTTGGTTTTCCTCAATTGACAGAATCGGTAATGAAAAGTTTATCAATGGGAAGCATACTAGTTTAAGAAAAAAAGATGATTTTTGCAAATATGAGACCCCTGGAGATGATGGATACCATTTTGTTTATCAATATTGGAATATTGAAGATTATTCATTTGAGTTTTTAGGCAATGAAATATACAAAGATATAAAAAAAGCTATAGATATAGTAAACGATCTTGTCTAACAATAAATTAAATAAGAGAATCTTTGATATGATTTGGCATTTAGGCGTGTGCTTGTATTATACGAGTGCCTTCGCTTCGCTCGGCAGACAAGCACACGCCTATAACTCAATTTTGTTTGCAAAAGAGCGGTTGCTGGCAGAGCGTAACGCACACCGCTCTTTTGCTTTTGTTTTCTTCTCTCTATTTTTCTAGTGTAAACGAATATTCTTTGTTGTCAAGGTCAAGGCAAGTGTCTAGTGCTTTGTAAAGTGTATTATTCCAACGACAACCTGCGACAACGGCAGAGATATTCGTTTCTTTTTGCAGTTAAGAGAGAGTAAGGGCAAAAAAGAAAACATAAGCCGTTTAGGTTTCTCTTGTTTTTTCGCTAGTTTCAAAAGTAAGTGACTAATCTCCGTTTTTATTGTTAGTTTATTTTTCAAGCGTTTGTTCAGCTTCTTTAGTGCAGATAATTTCAAATATAGGTTTTGAATGACCATTCATAAATATAACTTTTTCTGTAAAGTTAACAGTCCCAACTAATGAAAAATATTTTATTACGTCTTCATTGTTAAAAAATCTTTTGTTTATTCCTCTATTTGGATTTTTATAAAAATTGGGTTCAATTTGTTCTCCATCTCCAGCACCAGCTTCTTTTTCATCAGTTGTATTTACTCTTGCATAAAGTTTTCCACCATGAGTTAAAATTCGATTAATTTGTTTCATTATTTCTTTAGTTGTTTTGTCATCAAAATAATGAAGTGACAAGTTTGCCACAACAACGTTGAAAAATTCATTAGGGAAGACTTTCCATGAGTGAGTTTCAGACATATCAAAATAAAAGGTATTTCCTTTGTTTATTTTAGAAACTTTATCATTTGAATATTCGCTAAAGTCAACCGAAACCACAGAATATCCATTGTTCATCAAAAATTTAGTATCATCGCCATTTCCACAGCCAAGGTCAAGAGCTTGTTTAATGTTTTTGCCGTTTTCAAGTTTACCCTCAAGCCAAAAATCATATTTATTTAGGTCTGCATGCTTTGGCAATCTATAGTTCCAATAATCTGAAAACTTACTCATAGCTCCTCCTTTTATTTTTAGATTTTTAATCCTTTAAGTTTAGCATTTAATTTTTTAATTTTTTCGTAGGCATCATACCAAGAATAAACTCTTGTAACAATATCATATTCTGGTTTTCTGTTATAAGGCTTGTCAAATACAAAAACATTTGTATTTCCAATAAGTTTATCAATATTTCGAGGGTCATCATCAATCATAATATCTACATTATTTTCTTTGCAAACTTTGCCTTTGTCTTCACAAGAAAAAAATATTTTGTCAAAGTTAATGCCATTGTCAAGTAGCCATTTAATGGTAATATTTTCAAGGTCTTTTGCCATGTTTTTAGGAAACCATGGGTCATTCTTTTCTCTCGCAGTAATAATATAAATTTTATGTCCCTCAGATTTAAGTTTTTTTATCACCTCTCCCGAAAAAGGAATTGCTGGCAACTTGCAAAAAGTTTCCATATAGGTGTTCCAAAATTGATGAGCAGTTTTTTCACCCCATTCAAACATATAATGTGACTCGATAGTATCAATGTTTTTAAGACTATATTTACCAATTTTATTGCAATACATTGTTCCAAAATCAATCATAAATTGATATTCATTGTTTAGTGTGTCATCAATGTCAATTCCTATAATCATAATTTCTCCAAAATATTTTGTTAATTATATTATAGCAGAGCAAAAAGCTCAAAGCAACAATAAATTCTTCTAAAAATAATTACAAATTACTTTAAAATAAAATATTGACAAATATCCACATTGGTGATAACATATAGTTATACGGAAACCAAAGGGACGTTTAAATTATGATTAGATTTATTAATAATAACAATAATAATTTGAACAACTTCACACAAAAATAGGTGGGTTCCTTTTGTTATTGTAAAAATATATTTAGTTAATAACGGAGCAGGTAAAACCACCTGCTCTGTTTTTTTAGGTAAAAATTTTAGGAGATTGATATCATGTTTAGTTTAACAAATGCCCATGGAGGGGCGAATATATTTGATTTAAATAAATAAAAATTATAAAATAAACAATGTTAGGAGAATAATATGAAAACAGAAATAGCAAAAATAAAAATCGGCGAGCAGACTGAAGTTTCAGGATTTATTGATACTGTTCGTGAACAAAAAACAATGCTATTTGTAATAATCAGAGATAGAAGTGGGAAATTGCAGGTAGCTATAGATAAACAAAAACATATAGAAATTTATGAAAAAGTCACATCACTACTTTCAGATAGTGTTGTTAGGTTTTCAGGTGTTGCAATTAGTGCACCTCAGGTTAAGCCAGGTGGAATAGAATTTGTTCCAGAAAAAGTATGGGTTGAAAGTATATCAGAAAACATGCCAGTTGACAGCAGCAGCTCCCCAGAAATAAAGCAGGCTTATAGATGGATAGATTTAAGAGATGAAAAAAATAGATTAATTTTTGAAATCAGAACTTTTGCTGAGCAAAGGATGAGAGAATATTTTGTGGAACATGGTTTTATAGAGATTCATTCTCCAAAACTAACAGCACAATGTTCTGAGGGTGGAGCAGAAGTTTTTGCAGTAGACTATTATGGTCAAAAAGCATATTTAACGCAAAGTCCACAATTTTATAAACAAATGGCAATCGCAAGTGGTTTTGAAAAAGTGTTTGAATTTGGTCCATACTATAGGGCAGAAAACTCTTTCACATCAAGGCATGCCGCAGAAAGCTACTGTGTAGATTTTGAAATTGCAGATATCAAGTCTCATTATGAAATTGCTGATGCAGAAGAAGATTGGATAATTTATGTAATGGCTGCAATAAAAGAAAAATATGGTGAAGTAATTGAAAAGGTGTTTGGCATTCCTGTTGTGCTTCCAACTAACAAAATCCCTAGAATAAAACTTGCTGAGGTGTTTGAAATTTTTGAAACAGTATATGGAATAAAAGTTCCCGAAGCAAAACAATTAGACTTAGATCCAGATGCAGAAAAATTAATTTGTGATTATGCAAAAGAACATCTTGGAAGTGAGTTTGTTTTCATTACAGATTATCCATCAGAGGCGAGAGCATTTTATACACAAAAAACAGAAGAAGATCCTCTAATTAGCAAATCATTAGATTTATTATATCGTGGCTGGGAGCTCAACAGTGGAGCAATGAGGGAAAATGATTACGCAAAACTTAAGTCGCAAATTGAAGAAAAAGGCATAAATTCTTCTAAAATGGAAGGATATTTGCAGTTTTTTAAATATGGTTGCCCAACACATGGTGGAATTGGTTTTGGAATAGATAGATTTATTGCAAAGCTTTTAGGGCTGAGTTCAATTAAAGATAGCATCTTTATTTTCCGTGGACCAAACAAAATAACACCTTAAAGGAGATATTATGGATAGATTAGAATATTTAGAAAATTTAAGTAAAT
>CATLBG010000029.1 GCA_949878595.1 uncultured Clostridia bacterium | reverse complement strand
ATACATGTTTTTTAAAAAGAAAAAGAAAGAGTGTGAAAATCAAAATATTATAGACAAAGAAAATATGCCAAAGCATATTGCTTTTATTTGTGATGGAAATAGAAGGTGGGCAAAGTCAAAGGGGCTTCCAACACTCATAGGGCACAAAGAGGGGGTTGAAGCTGTAAAAAGAGTAATAAGAAGAGGCTCAGAGTTAAATTTTGAAAATTTAACATTCTTCTGTTTTTCTACTGAAAATTTTGATAGAAGCAAAGAAGAGATTGATTATTTATTTAACCTTTTTAGAGAAATTGAAAAATTAGAAAAAGATTTTTTGAAACATGATTATCGTTTTCATCACACAGGTGATAGAAGTTTGCTTCCAAAAGACATGCTAAAAATTATTGATAAGCTAGAAAAAAATACTGCTGGTTGCAAAAAAGGAACAGTTAACATTGCACTAGCTTATGGTGGCAGAAATGATATTGTTAATGCTACAAAAAAAATGCTCAAAGAAAAAATTGACCCCAAAACAGTTACTGAAGAGAGTTTCAAAAAATATCTTACCACTGGCAACATGCCTGATGTTGATTTGCTTGTTAGAACAAGTGGCGAGCAAAGAATTAGTGGTTTTATGCTTTATAATATGCCATATGCAGAACTTTATTTTGTTAAAAAGCATTGGCCAGAGTTTAAGGGTGAAGACCTTGATGATTGTATAATTGAATATCAAAGACGCAATCGTAGATTTGGAAAGTAGGAGAAAAATATGCTAAAGAGAACTTTAACTGGTGCAGTTATTTTGATTGTTACGCTTGGTTTTGTTATGCTCAAGCAGTTTCATAGCATAATTTTTGATGTGTTTGTTTTGCTTCTTACTTATGGAGCTCTTTATGAAACTTCAAAAGCATACAAACTTGCAGGAAAAAAAGTAGATTATAGTTTATATCTTGTCCCAGCCGCAATTTGCACTATATTCAATTTAGAAAAAAATATTTTTATTTGTTTTGGTTACATTGTTTTGCTTGCAGTGGTGTTGGTTGGCTATTTGCTTCTTTCAGAAGTAATTAGTTATGGAATTAAGAGAAAAAAAGGAATAGCAGAAAAAGATACTGAGGCTCAAAATAAAATTTTGTTTGACAAAACCAAATATTCAATGCAAACATTTATTTATCCAATACTGCTTATTTCAATGTTTTTTGCATTAAATCACTTAAGTTATGAAATTGGCTACATGGGAATAATTTTAGCTTTTGCAATTTCAATGCTCACTGACACAGTCGCTCTTTTATTTGGAATGGCATTTGGAAAGCATAAGTTTTGTCCAGAAGTTTCACCAAAAAAAACTATTGAGGGAATGATTGGTGGTCTTGTAGGTGGACTTGTTGGGGCAGTATGTTGCTTTGTATTTTTCTATTTCACACCTTACTTTTGTGACCCAATAAAGGCAAACCTAACATTATATATTGCAATTTTTGCTGTGGTTGGGGTTGTTGGTTCACTATTAACTCAATTAGGTGACCTTGTTGAATCTGCTTTAAAACGTAAGGTTGGCGTAAAAGATATGGGAAGTCTATTTCCAGGACATGGCGGTTTTATGGATAGAGTTGATGGACTTATGTTTACAGCCAGCTTAATTGCAATTGTTTTTGCACTATTTTTAGTATAAAACAGCCTAAATTTCATAATATTTAATAAGGAGATGCCTGAATGATTGTATTATATATTTTGCTTGCACTTATAGTTTTACTTGTGCTAATCACTGTCCATGAATTTGGGCATTATTGTGCTGGTAAAATTTTTGGTTTCAAAATTAACGAATTTTCTGTTGGTTTTGGACCAAAACTTTATCAAAGAACAAAAAAAGATGGCGAGAAATTTTCAATTCGAGCACTTCCACTTGGTGGCTATTGTGCTTTTGAAGGAGAAGATGAAGACGGAAAGGATAGACCTGGTGCATTTAACACAATGCCTGGTTGGAAAAGACTTATAGTTTTGCTTTCTGGTGTTGCATTCAATTTTTTGTTTGGTGTACTTGTTGCAGTTATATATTTGCTTGTTGCAGGATTTTCTACAGCAAAAATCACATCAACAGTTCCTTCGCAAACGGCTCTTCAAAGAGGAGATATTGTTGTTTCAGTAAATGGAAAAACCGTTGAAGCATATAGAAGTTTCAACGACATGCTTGCTAAATGCAAAGAGGGAGAAGATATTGTTATCACTGTAAACCGTGATGGAAAAATTGAAGAAGTTACCACAAAAAGAGAAAAACTTCCAGCATTTTATTTTGTTTCTTATGATGATAACTTAAAAGGAAAACTATGGCAAAGAACTGAAAGTGGTGAAGTTGTTGAACTTTCATCTGAAGCTTTTGCTGATGGCATTATTGGACTATCAACAGCTGTTGATAGTGAAAAGGGTGATAACGCTGGCAAGGGTGGAGCTTTAAAAGAATATTTAGCTAATATATATTCATCAAAGGCAGATGCAGAAGTTGGCGATGCTAGCAAATCTTATGGCACAGACGAAAATATAAAATTACTTCTTCAGGGTGATCAAGAGAAAGATCTTTATGCCAGCATAACATATGCTAAATCTGGTGTTGGTATTGGTGTAATCCAACAAGCATATGCCGAAAAGTATGGTTTCTTTGAAAGCGTTGGCAAGGCTTGGCCATTCTGTTTCCATCTTTGCGGATTAATTTTATCTTCACTTGCAGGTTTATTTACTGGTGCAGTATCACTTGCTGAGGCTGGTGGAACAATCACAGCTGTTTCACAAATTGCACAGATTAGCAGTTGGGGCATTGATGCATTCTTGCTATTAATTCCACTCTTAGCAATGAACCTTGCCTTATTTAATATTTTGCCTATACCATCGCTTGATGGTGCAAGAGCAATATTTGTGCTAATTGAAATGATATTCAGAAAACCAGTTCCAAGGAAAATTGAAGGATTGATTCATACAATTGGATTGTTTGTTCTTTTGGCACTTGTTGTATTTTTAGATATAAATCACATAGTTCACAATGGCTTTGGTTTAATGAAACTGCTGTTGTAGGAGCAAGAAAAAACATACTTATGGAAAATATACCACTAATTGATGAAATCAATAATTTGACAGAGAACGAATATAAATTCACATTAAAATCCGCCGTTTTAAATGAAGCGGCAGATTTTTGCGTGATTGAAATTTTATATAAAGATGGGACAATGCTTTCTAAAGAAACGAAAGACAAAATAACTCAAAAAATTTTAGAACTTGCTCCAAAAAAATTTACTTATGACATAAAGTTTACTAAAAACTTTATTAGCACTGAGAAAATTAAACAAGAATTTATTTCATTTGTTAGAAAAAATTATTCTTCAATTTCATTTAGTGTGGAAAAAGTTTCAGAAGAAAATTTTTGTTTTATTATAGACTTCATTGTAGACCATTTATCTTTTGAACATGCTGAACAGAAGAAAATTAATATTTTGTCAGAAGAATATTTAAAAAGAAAATATGAAGACTATACATTTAAATGTAATATTAGCGAAGGTGAAGTTTATAGAGTAGATGAGGAAGAACTTTTAAAGAAAAGTTATAAAGAAGAGGAAATAGATATTTACGCTGTTCGAAAAATTGAGTATACTGATACAGTTCATCTTGTTGGCGATGAAATAACTGAGCCTGCAAGTTATATTAAAGATAAGGTTAATATTGGTGAAACTGCAGTAATTTGTGGTAAGATAAAATCCATTAAAGAGAAAGTTATAACTAGAAAGCCTAAGGAAGAAAAGCAATCAAGTGAAGGTGAATCTAGTGAAATACAAAATAGCGAGGCTTCTGCTGAAAATAATGAAAAAACGCAAAATATTGCTGATAATTTAGAAGAAACACAAGAAAATACTGAAAAACAATCGGAAAAGTATCAAAGAAAACTATACATTTTTGAACTTGAAGATTTTACTGGAAGAATCAATTGTATTTATTTTTCAAATAAAGAAACACAGGTTAAACTTGAGAAATTTGATGTTGGAACAGTTATTGTTGTTCAAGGAAAAGTTCAGGAAGATAAATTTTCTGGTGGTGTGAGTTTTTCAGTTCACGATATTGCATATTGTTCCTTACCAGAAAAACAAGAAGAGATTATTCTATATCATAAAGAAAAACCATTTTATGAATTTGTTAAACCAGAACCTATTATTGTTTATGAACAAGATAATCTTTTAAATTTTGCAGAAGAGAAAACTGTTCCAAAATATCTTCAAAACAAAACATATATTTGCTATGATTTAGAGACCACTGGTTTGCATTATGAAACTGGAGATAAGATGGTTGAGATTGGTGCAGTTAAAATTGTAAATGGAAAGATTACAGAAAAATTTTCAAGTCTCATTAATCCAGAAATGCAAATTTCCGCACAGGCATCTGCTGTTAGTGGAATAACTGATGAAGATGTTAAAGATGCTCCAAAAGATTATGAAGTTCTTCAAGACTTTTATAAGTTTAAAGGTGATGCAATTTTAACAGGTTATAATATTATAAACTTTGATAATGTATTTTTGATTGGTCAGGGAAAATCTTGCAGATGGGACTTTTCAGGTGAAACAGAAGATGTTTATAAGTTTGCACAAAAGTATGTTCATGGAGTTAGAAACTATAGACTTGGCACAGTTGCAGAAAAACTTGGCGTAAAACTTGATAATGCACATAGAGCAGTTTATGATGCACTTGCCACAGCTGAAGTTTTTATTAAAATTGCAGAACTTATGGAAAAAGAATAATTTTGTCTAATTCTATTAAGAAAATATGATTGTTTTATAAAAAGTTTTGACTTTATACTTGCAAAACAAACAAATGTGTATTATAATAAATTATATGATAGCTTGAATTTTGGGGAGTGGCGAGAGCCACTCCTAAAATTTTGCTAAAAAAAGGAGAAGTTTTATGTCTAAAATTTCAGATGAAGTTCAAGAATTTTTAGAACCTATTGTAAATAAACTTGGTTGTGAAATTATTGAAGTTGAGTTTGCAAAAAAATATAATGGAGATAATTTAACTGTATTCATTGACAAACCTGGTGGAGTTAACTTATCAGACTGTGAAGCAGTTCATAACGCTATAAATGAACCACTTGATGAACTTAACCCAACAAATGATAAGCCATATACATTAAATGTTTCAAGTCCAGGTGTAGATAGACCAATCGTTACAGATAAAGACTATAAAAGAAATATGGGTGAAGTTTTGGAGGTTAAACTTTTTAAGGCTATAAACAAGAAAAAGGTTTATGTTGGCACACTATCTCAGTTTTCAGAAACTGAAATTAAGCTTGAACTTAATGATGGCTCAGAAGCCATAATAGATAGAAATTTAATATCAAAAGCAACAAAATATATAGATTTTTAGGAGAAAGGGTATGACAAACAAAGATTTTTTCTTAGCACTTGATGCTTTAGAACAAGAAAAGGGAATTAGTAAAGAATATTTTATGGAGGCACTTCAAGCAGCACTAGCAACTGCATATAGAAGAAATTTTGATGTAGTTAAGCCAGTTGAGGTTGAGCTTAAGCCTGAAAAAAATTCAATTAGCATTTATGCATATCAAACAGTTGTTTCTGAGGTTTTAAATCCAGATTCAGAAATTTCACTTGCAGATGCAAGACTCATCAAAAAAACAGCAAGACTTGGTGATAAAATTAAAGAGGAACTTTCTCCAAAAGAATTTGGAAGAATTGCTGCAGGCACTGCAAAACAAGTTATAACACAACGTCTCAGAGAAAAAGAGAAAACTTCAGCTTATGGTGAGTTTGAAAATAAAGTTGATACACTTATCACAGGAAAAGTAAACAGAGTTGATGCTGGAATAGTTTATGTTGAGTTCCCAGGAACAAACATTGAAGGTATCATGAATGAATATGATCAAATTTCTACTGAAAAATATAATGTTGGTGACAGAATAAAAGTTTATGTTAAAAAACTTCGTGAAACTGCAACTGGAGTTCAAGCAATAGTTTCAAGATCAAATGCTGGTTTTGTTAAAAAATTATTTGAAATTGAAGTTCCTGAAATTTCAGAAGGTGTTGTTGAAGTAATTAACATTGTTCGTGAAGTTGGCTATAGAACAAAAATAGCTATTGCATCTCGTGATCCTAATGTCGATGCACTTGGTGCATGTGTTGGTGCAAAGGGTGTCAGAGTAAACAATATTGTTTATGAGCTTGGCGGCGAAAAAATTGATATTATTGTTTGGTCAAATGACCCATTTGAATACATTGCAAGATCACTTTCTCCAGCAAAAGTTATTTCTGTTGAAATTGATGAAATTACAAAATCAGCAAGAGTTATTGTTCCTGATGACAAACTTTCTCTTGCAATTGGCAAAGGTGGTCAAAATGTTCGCTTAGCTGCAAGACTTACAAACTGGAAGATAGATGTTAAGAGTGAAAGCAAAGCAGTGGCTGAAGCAACAGAGGCCGAAAACCACACAGATGTTGATGATATTGGTGGAATTTTTAGCGGAACAGAAGATATTAACCTTGACTAAGGAGAAATATGACACATATTCCAGAGAGAACATGCATTTCTTGTAGAAAAAAAGGTGATAAATCATGCTTTTTGAAGGTGGTTTTATCAAAAAATTGTGAAATTTATATAGAAAAAGATACCATTCTTCAAGGAAGAGGTGCATATATTTGCAAAGATAATGATTGCATAGAAAAATGCGTTAAGACAAAAGCATTAAACAGAGCGTTTAAAAAGAATTTGCCCAATCGCATATATGAGGAGCTTTTAAGTGAAAGAGAAGCTAACAAAAATTAAAACCTATGTTGGGTTTGCTGAAAAGTCTGGAAAATTGATAATTGGAACAGATAATTTGCTGGTTTCAAAGAAATTGAAATTAATATTAATTTCTGATGAGCTTGGTGAATCAGCACAAAAAAAATTAAACAATTATGCTTTGCGTGAAAGCATAATTATTTATAAATTAATGGCAAGCGAAATACAAGAAATTTATAGCAAAGGTGCAATTAAAGCACTTGGCATAATTGATAAAAATCTTGCTGACGCTGTTATAAAAATTATAGCTAACAAAAATTAGCCCTCGGAGGAAATTTTGAACAAAACAGAAAACAACAAAACACAAGTAGATTTTTCAAATATTAGAAATATGCAAAACCTAATCAGGTCTAATGGAATTTCTAATCTGGCAAGTGGACTCAAGTCTTTAAAACAAAGGCTTGACACTGTTGGTGCGAAAATAGCTGACAATAAAAAAGTATGTGCTGCACCTGCTATAGAAATTAAAGAAAACAAAAAAATTGAGGCTGAAAAAGTTCAGGAAAATCCTGCAACTCAGCCTGCTTCTGCTGCAAAAAAACCTGAGACAGAAGTTTCTGCTAAACAAAATGTTCACAGACAAGACAATTCAAGATTTAATGGTGATAACAGAAATGGTTACCAAGGTCAAAGACAAGGTGGTTACCAAAATGGTCAAAGAAACGGAAATGTTGGTGGCTATCAAGGTCAAAGACAAGGTGGCTATCAAAACGGGAATAGACCTCAGGGTAGATTTACTCCAACAGGAGAGAGAAGATTTGATACAAATTCTGGTGATAATCATAGACCGGGTGGCTACACAGCAGGTGGAACTTATCAAAGAAATGGTCAAAGACCTATGGTTGGTGGACAACAAGGTTCTAATGGTTTTCAAAGAAGACCATTTGGTCAGGGTCAGGGTAATAACACTAGTGGTTCTAACTTTGCTCCAAGAATGCCAAGACCAACTGAAACATTTGATGCAAGCAGTTTAGCTAAAAATAACAATAGAGGGGCTGTTCCAAAAAAGAAATCTTATGAAAAATCTGGCGATGAAAAGAAGACTTCAATGAACAGAAAAGCTATGCTTATGCGTGGATATGCTGCAAGTGAAAATGGCGTTGATGAAAGCGAACAAAGAGAACAAGTTTCTATTAAAAAGCATAGAAAAACAAAAGAAGAAACTTCACAAAGAATTATTCAAAAAATTGATCATGCTGTTATTACAACAGACAACTTAACTGTTAAAATTTTGGCTGAAACCATAGGAAAGTCTGTTCCAGAACTCATGGGCAAATTCTTGATACTTGGAATGATGGTTAATATTAATAGTAATATCGACTTTGATTCAGCAGAACTTGTTGCTTCAGAGTTTGGAATAACACTTGAAAAGAAGGTTGAAAAAACCTTTGAAGAAAAACTTGCTGATAGCTATTCAGGAATTGTTGATAGTGAAGAAGAGCTTATTAAACGCCCAGCAGTTGTATGCGTTATGGGTCATGTTGACCATGGTAAAACTTCACTTCTTGATAGAATAAGAAAAACAAATGTTGTTAGCGGAGAAGCTGGTGGAATTACACAAAGCATTGGTGCTTACACAATTAATCTAAACGGCGAGGATATTACATTTATTGATACTCCAGGGCATGAAGCTTTCAGTGCAATGCGTGCAAGAGGTGCAAAACTTACAGATATTGCAATTTTAGTTGTTGCTGCTGATGATGGTGTTATGCCTCAAACAGTTGAAAGCATAAAGCAAATTAAGCAAGCAGGCGTGCCTATGATTGTTGCAATCAACAAAATTGATGTTCCAAAGGCAAATATTGATAATGTTAAAACACAACTTACTAGCTATGATGTTGTTCCAGAAGAATGGGGCGGTGATGCAATTATGGTTCCAATTTCTGCAAAACATGGCCAAAATATTGAAAAACTTCTAGAAATGGTGCTATTTGTAGCTGATTATCAAAACTTAAAGGCAAATCCAAAGAGAAAAGCTCAAGGTTCAATTATTGAAGCAAAACTAGACAAAGGTGTTGGTGCTGTTGCAACAGTTCTTGTTCAAAATGGAACTCTTTCTGTTGGTGACTATGTTGTTGTTGGAACTTGCACAGGAAAAATTAGGGCAATGATGAGCGATAAACATGAGAGAATCAAGTCTGCAGGACCATCAATGCCAGTTCAAATTATTGGTCTTAGTGGCGTTCCAAATGCTGGTGATGAACTTTATGTTGTTGATGAAAAGATGAGTAAACAAGTTGCACTTGAGCGTCAAAATCAGGCAAAGAAAGATATGATTAAGAGTGCTGACCTTTCAATTGAAAATATGATGAATAAGATTGCTGATAGCAACTTTAAGGATTATAATGTTATTGTCAAGGCAGATGTTCAAGGTTCAGTTGAAGCATTAAAATCTACACTTTCTAGCCTACAAAACGAAGAAGTTAAGGTTAGATTTGTAAGTGGAAGTGTTGGGGCTATTAATGAAAACGATGTTAGCCTTGCTCAAGCATCTCATGCACTTATTATTGCATTTAACACAAAAACTGACTTTAAAGCAAAAGTTCTTGCAGATAAATTTAAAGTAGAAATCAAAAATTCTAAGATTATTTATGAAGTATTAGATTATGTAACTGAAAAAATCAATAAGATGATTTCACCAAAATATAAAGAAGTTGTTACAGGTCATGCGGAAATCAGAGCAACTTTCAAGGCAAGCAAAGTGGGACTTATTGCTGGAACTTATGTGTTAGATGGTAAAATCGCTAGAGATAATAAAGTTAGAGTATATAGAAAAGATACACTTTTATTTGAAGGTGAAATTGGAAGCCTTATGAGAGAAAAGAATGAGGCAAAAGAAGTTGATAGTGGTTATGAATGTGGTGTAACTTTTGCAGGCTTTACAAACTTTGAAGTTGGTGATACATTTGAAACTTATAAATTAGAGAGAATAAATTAGGTTTTAGAGCATTAGAAATAATGCTCTAAATTTTATAGGAGAGGTTTATGAAAACAACAAGAATGAGCCGTGTTAACTCTGAAATACAAAAACACTTAGCAGAAATTATTTCAAAATTTGATGATACAGAGATTTCAAATTCGATAATTTCAATTTTAAAAGTAGATACATTTTCTGACTTTTCACTTACAAAAGTTTATATTAGTGTGCTTGGTGCAGAGGAAAAAAAGTATAGCATAGCAGCTAAGCTTAATGAGAATAAAAAAACAATTAGATATGATCTTGCTCATGCAATGAGGCTTAGGGTTGTGCCAGATATTATGTTTATTGCTGATGAGTTTGAAGAAAAATCTCAAAGAGTATTGAAATTATTTGAGAAAATAGAGGAAGAACATAATGAAGAATAAAGTTATTGAAACTTTAAGAGACTCAAAAAATGTTGCAATCTACATTCATATTAATGTAGACTGCGATGCAATGGGCTCTGCACTTGCCATGAGAGAAGTTTTAATGCAGCTTGGAAAACAGGCGGATATTTATGTTAATTCAGAATTTCCAACTAGTTTTAAAGTTTTTGGAGATATAAGTTTTGTTAATCAAAAACTTTGCAAAGGTAGGTATGATCTCGTGGTTTGCCTAGATACTGCTACTGAAGGTAGGATAGGTAAATATAAATATACTTATAAAAATGCAACCAAAAACACACTTTTAATTGACCACCATTATTTATCTAGTGGTAATTTTTGCAACTTAAATTATGTTTTGCATTCATCTTCAACTTGTGAAATATTATTTGATTTATTTTCTTCAATGAAGATAAAATTTACAAAGTTAATATGCAAATACTTACTTACAGGAATTATCACAGATACTGGCAAGTTTATGCATTCACTTAGCTCAAATACATTTAGAATTGCAGGGATACTATTGAAATTTGGAGAGTTTAACATTGAAGAAATAACTGATCCACTCATGAATTCTATGAAAATAGAAGTTTTTGAACACATGAAACTTGCTTATAATAAAATGGAACTTTATGCAGAAAACAAGTTTGCACTTATTATGTTTAGTAGAGAAGATTTTCTTAAGACTGGTGCGACAATGGAAGAACTTGATGTTTTTCCCGATATTCCGCTACAACTTGAGAGTGTTCAGTTTGCCATTTTGGCTTCAGAAGATGATAAGGGTTATTTTAGAGTGTCGCTTAGATCTAAAGGAAATATTTCTGCAAAAGCTGTTGCTGAATTATTTGGTGGTGGTGGACATTTTAATGCCAGTGGTTGCAAAATTTTTGGTGAGTATGAAGAGGTAAAAAATCAATTAGTTGATGGAACTCTTCAAACTCTTGGGTGGAAAAATGAGTGATATTAATGGATTTGTGAATATAATCAAACCAACAGGAATGACGTCTTCTGATGTTGTAATAAAAGTTAGAAAGATTCTTGGAATAAAAAAAGTTGGTCACCTTGGAACATTAGATCCAGCGGCTTCTGGTGTTTTGCCAATTGCAATCGGAAGAGCCACTAAATTTTTTGATTATTTTTTAAATAAAGATAAATGCTACACAGCAGTTGTTCAATTTGGCAAACTTACAAATACATTAGATAGTTTTGGAGAAGTTCTGGATAGAAACAATTTTTTGGTGACTGAAGACATGATAAATAAAGTTTTGCCTGAGTTTGTTGGTGAGATTTTGCAAACACCACCTAAATATTCTGCGATTAAAATTAATGGGAAAAAAGCATATGATCTTGCAAGAGAGAATATTGAGTTTGATATTGAGCCAAGAAAAATAAATATCTTTTCGATAGAACTTATAAAATCTATTTCAAATAACAAATTTTTATTCAAAGTTCACTGTTCAGCAGGAACATATATCAGAACTTTATTTAATGATATTGCAAATAAACTTTCAACTATTGCAACTACAGAAGCAATTATTAGAACAAAAAGCGGTTTATTTGTAATAGATGATGCAGTCACTCTTGAAGAACTTGAAGATTCAAAAAAAATTTTGAGTATAGAATATATTTTTAAATCTAAGAAAATTATTGAAGTTAATAGTATTTTAGCAAAAAAACTTATTAATGGAGTGAGTTTGCTTGCAGAACAGTTAAATTTAGATAAAGACTATAGTGAAGAATTTTTTGCTATGATAGATGGAAAGTTGA
>CATLBG010000028.1 GCA_949878595.1 uncultured Clostridia bacterium | reverse complement strand
TGTAGGAGGAAGAGTATGACAGGTTATGATTTTGACAAAACAATCTATACAAGAGATAGTTCTGTTGATTTCTTTTTCTATATGATTTTTTCTAGATTCTATTTACTTCTATTCACTCCTTGGTTTTTAATTATCTTTGCACTTTATGGAATGAAAATTGTTGGTAAGAAAAGATTTAAAGAATTGATGTTTTTCTTTGTTCCATGGTATAAAAATATAGATAGGATTGTTGATAAATTTTGGAGCCATAATGCAAACAAAATTCAAGAGTGGTATACAAAGCAAAAAAAAGATGATGACATAATTATTTCTGCTTCTCTTCTGTTTATTGTTAAACCAGCATTTGAAATGCTTAATATAAAAAACTATATAGCAACTGTTTATGATACAAAAACAGGCAAAATTATTGGTGAAAATTGCTATGGCAATGTTAAAGTAAAAGAATATAATAAACTTTTTCCAAATCAAACATTAGATGCATTTTATAGCGACTCACTCAGCGATAAGCCAATGTTTGAACTATCTAATCAAGCGTTTTTAGTGACAAACGGAAAGCTTAAAGAAATTAAAGTTTAAGGAGATAAATTATGAAAGATTTAAAGGGAACCAAAACAGAAAAAAATTTAATGACTGCTTTTGCAGGAGAATCTCAAGCAAGGAATAAATATACCTATTTTGCAAGCAAGGCAAAAAAAGAAGGTTATGAACAAATTGCAGCAATCTTTACTGAGACTGCAGACAATGAAAAAGAACATGCAAAAATGTGGTTTAAATATTTAAACGGCGGTGAAGTTTCTTCAACTGCAGAAAACTTAAAAGCTGCAGCTGCTGGCGAAAACGGCGAATGGACAGAAATGTATAAAACCTTTGCTGAAGAAGCTGAGGCTGAAGGCTTTGCTGAAATTGCTGCAAAATTTAGAGGTGTTGCTGAAATTGAAAAACATCATGAAGAAAGATATTTAAAACTTCTTGAGAATGTTGAACAAAATCAAGTATTCACCAAAGACACTGGCATTCATATTTGGAAATGCAGAAATTGCGGACACATTCACATTGGTGAAAGTGCTCCAGAAGTTTGTCCAGTTTGTGCACACCCAAAAGCTTACTTTGAAATAGACGCAGGGAATTATTAATAAAAAAACCACTCTGAATTAGAGTGGTTTTTATTTTAAAGTTTTAAAAGTTGATTAACATATTTAATTTTATTTATGCCAAACGAAAGTATGAATGATAAAATTAATGTTATAGTCACTTTAAGCCCAGTAAAAGGGAACACATAAGGAGTCAGAAATAGTTCTAAAAGCAAATGAACATAACTTTGTATAAAGAAGTGTAGCAAATATATCCCCATAGTTTGATTTGAGATTATACTTATGGCTTTAGTATGCTTTTGATTGTCATTTACAATTCCCATAAGCATCAAGCAGCATACTATTATAAATGATGAAGAGTAAGAATATCCACACCAAACATTGTCACCAACATTTCTAGCTTTACCATAAAAATATGAAAACACCATCATTCCAATGATAATAACAACCATTGAGATATTGAATATAATTTTATACAATTTTTTTACATTGATTTTTTCTCTTATAAATTTATATTTATATTGAATAAATCCTCCAACCATAAAATATACTAGTGCAAAAGAATAATAGCTGTCAAAGATTGGCAAATAAGTATTTCTTATGTAATTGAAGATATGCATTATTTCAAATCCAGTAATTATACAAAAAGAGTCGACTATAGAATAACCTAAAGTGAAAAATATCCCCAGGCACATAAGTGCAAAGTAATATTTTTTGCTTTTATCAAATAGATATTTAAATAATGGAAACATTATATAAATCATCACAATTTGTGTTAAGAACCATAGATGATTATTGTATCCTAATAGTGAAGAAAAAATATAAGTAAAGTAATCTTTTAAAGATAGTTTTCCAAGTGCAGGCATTTGTAGAAGAAGGGTGATTGCTGACCAAAAATATATTAAAATTATTATTTTGATTGTTTTTTTAACGTGTTTTTTTAAATTAAGAGGTTTATTTAACAGCAAAGCACCATTTACTGCAAAGAATATTGGAACGCAACATGATATGAAGGTATTAATAAAATAATTAAATTTTTGAGCCAATACTGGCTCAAAAATTTTACTTAATAAGTTTACCCCCCCCCATCGCGTGATAAAAGACAACCATAATGATTGCAAGGATCTTGAGTAAATCTAGATATTTGTATCTAATTTTTTCTGGTTGAGTTTCTAACACTATCTCTTGATTTTGAACTAGTGTTTTCTCTTGTATAATTTCCATTATTATCCTTTATGTTTAAGAAAATTATTTTATGTTAAGGAAAGATTTTACTTTTTCCATAATCTCAGAGTGAATTGTTTCAATTGATTTAATGTTGTTATTTTCGTCTACGCAGTGCACAAGTGTCCAGCCGAGTTCTTTTGCAAGAGACACGCCATTGTTGTAGGCGTTTGTCATGTAGGTTGTGTCTTCTTCTAAAATATCTTTAGTTTCACCGTTTTTATATTCGCTTCTTGCTCTTGCAAGCTCTAAGCTTTTTTCAACAGGCATTTCAATAAAAAATACTAGGTCTGGAACAGGTAGTCCAAGTTTTTCATGTTCAAAATCATAAATAAACTTAACAAACTTTTTCTTATCATTCTCATCATTTATTTTTGAGGTTTGGTGAATTAAGTTTGACTGCACATAACGGTCAAACAAAATTATTTCGCCATTGTTATAGTGTGGCTCTATTGTTTTTTTGTAGGTACAAAGTCTGTCTATTGCATAAAGACTAGATGCCTGATATGCGTCTAAACAATTTGGGTCTGAACCAAACTCACCACTAAGATACATTTTGACAGGTGCAGCAGATTCGCTTTCATAGTTTGGAAAGCATTGGTCAAAAACTGTATAGCCAAGCTCCTTTAAAGCTTTAGATAAAAGTTGTTGCTGAGTGTGTTTGCCTGAGCCATCTGTGCCTTCAATAGAAATGATAATACCTTTCATATTTTTCTCCTAAAAATAGTTTATCAAAAACTTATGGCTTTGTTAAATGAATTTTATAAAAAAATAAATAAAAAAATCATGGATTTTCCATGATTTTTATTTTGATTCGGATTTAAGCTTTTCATAAATTTCTGAAAGGGGAACAATTTTGACGCCCATTTTTTCAATTTCTGGAAGAGTATCTAAAATTGCCTTTGCTGTGTTTTCGCCGCCCTCAGCACCCACATGCCCAATTGCAATTGCATAACCCTTTTCTTTTGCAATTTGGGCGGCTTCATTTAATCTAAATTTAACACCAGAATAGCTTCTGTTTTTGTCTGCCTCTAAAAATACATCTCTTCCAAGATAGATTGAATTAGTATCTTTGCAGGCTTCTTCTGTTGCATGTGTTTCAATTGTTCGGCTATCCAAAAAATAAAGATTATGCTCTTTTGCAAATTCATAGATTGCCGTCATTAATTTTTTATTTCTAGTTACACCTGAACCAATATGAACATTGAATCCCTTGATATTCTGAAACTGCTTCATGCATTTTTCAAGCTTTGTTTTAGCTGCTTCAGGTGTGTCATAGTTTGCAATATAAACTGGGCCATACCAGTTTTCTGGCAGGTTAACATGTGATTGCATTGGCATATGCAAAATTACTTCATGTCCAAGTTCACTAATGGTTTTAAAATTGCTTTCAGAGTTATCTACATTTGGCATGATTGCACATGTTAGTGGAACTTTACATTTTAAAAGTGTTTCTACGCCGCTTTGGTCATAACTTCCAAAATCATCAATAACAATGCTCATAATTGGTTGATTTGCAGCATTTGCAGTATTTTTAATATTTAATTTGCAAATTAATGGAACTGATAAAATAGTTAAACTTAATAATATTAAACATATAATTCTTTTCATATTTCTATTATTTGCAATTTTTGATTAAAATATTTATGAACTTTGCAGGATTTATTTTTTTGTTAAATTGACAATGCAAAGATTTTGTTCTAGACTAGATTTATGAGACTTGAAGGCACAGTTGAGAATATTATCTATAGAAATAGTGAAAATAATTACACAGTTGTGGAATTGGTTTTTGGTTTGCAAAAGATTATTGCAACGGGCAAATTTCCTATTGTTGGTGTTGGTGAAAAACTTGAGCTTGAGGGTGAATTTAAATTGAATAAAACCTATGGTGAACAGTTTGTTGCTGAGAGTATAAAAATTCAAAAGCCAACAGATAAACAGGCAATTGAAAAATATCTTGCATCTGGCTTAATTAAAGGCGTTGGTGAGGCAACTGCAAAAAGCATTGTTAAAATGTTTGGTGAAGACACATTGAAAGTTATTGAAGTAAGCCCGTCAATGCTGTCTCGTGTTCGAGGAATTAGTGAACGCAAGGCAATGGAAATTCATGCGTCTTATGAAGATATAAAAAAGATGCAAGAAGCCATAATGTTTATGCAAAAATATGATATAACAATTGGTGCGGCACTCAAAATTTATGCAAAATACAAGCAGAGAACTGAAGAAGTGTTAACTGCAAATCCATATGTTTTGGTTCAAGATATTGATGGTATTGGCTTTAGAACTGCTGATAAAATTGCAATGAAACTTGGCATAAGCTTTGATAGTGATATTAGAGTTAAAGCAGGCATAATTTTTGCACTTAATGAAATAGCTGAAAAACAAGGCTCAACAGTTGCAGAGTTTGAGAGTCTTAAAAATAGTTCACTTGAGATTTTAGAACTAGATGAGAGTTATCTTGGTTTTGTGGAAAGTTCAATTATTGACTTAGAAATTTCAGGAGTTGTTAGAAGAGTTAATTTAAATGAAAAAGATTCTCTTGCAATTAGTAAATATTATTCTATGGAAAAGTATATTGCAAGAAAACTTGGAAGTCTCTGCTCTAGCAACATGACCATTGCTTTGGGTAGTGAAAAAGAAGTTGAACAATATGAGATTTTGAATAAAATTAGTCTTCATGAAAATCAAAAAGAAGCAATTTTGGCAGCTGTTAGTGAAGGTGTTGTTGTTATCACTGGAGGCCCTGGAACAGGAAAAACAACCATTATTAAAGGAATAATTAAAATATTTGAAAATGCAAAACTAAAATTTATGCTTATGGCTCCAACAGGCAGAGCTGCAAAAAGACTTGAGGAACAAACTGGAGAAAGTGCTAGCACAATCCATAGAGCCTTAGAGGCAAACTTTGGAAGAGAAGGAAGAGGTTTTCTTAAAAATGAAAATAATCCTCTAGATGTTGATGCTGTCATTGTTGATGAGGTTTCAATGCTAGATGTTCAGCTTATGAGCAATTTGCTTAAAGCTCTGAATTATGGAACAAGATTAATTTTGGTTGGTGACAAAGATCAGCTTCCAAGTGTTGGTGCTGGCAATGTGCTAGCCGATATTATTGCATCAGGAAAATTTAAAGTAGTTGAACTTACACAAATTTTTAGGCAGAGTGAGGATAGCATGATTGCACAAAATGCTCACAAAATCAATAATAGTGAGATGCCTGACCTAAAGGCAAAGTCGTCAGATTTCTTCTATAGCAGCACCGCAGAGCCTTCAGCAGTTGCAAATGAAATAGTTTCACTCATTTCTGAACGATTGCCAAATTATTTTAAAGATATATCCAGTGATGATATTGAGGTTATTGCTCCAATGAAGGCAGGAATTGCTGGCGTTGACAATTTAAATACACTTATTCAAGAAAAATTAAACCCTAGTGAACCATTTAAAAACGAAATAGTTTTGCAAAAACGAATCTTCCGTGAGGGTGACAAAGTTATGCAAATCGTCAATAATTACGATAGAGAATGGGAAAAAATTAATAACTTTGGATATGCTAACTATGGGGCTGGCGTGTTTAATGGAGATATGGGTTATATTGAGTCAATCAATAAAGAAATAAATGAAATGTATGTTATGTTTGATGACGGCAGACGTGCGAATTATTCATATGCAGAACTTGAAGAAATAGTTCTAAGTTATGCAATCACTATTCACAAAAGTCAGGGAAGTGAGTTTCCTATAGTTATTATTCCGGTTATGGGTGGAAGCCCGCTGCTTATGAACAAAAACCTTTTATATACTGCAGTGACTCGTGCAAAGAGAGCAGTTGTGTTAATTGGAAAGCAATCTAATATTTATTATATGGTTATGAATAAAAGCTCAGCTGTCAGAAACACAATGCTTAAACAGATGTTATTTGAAAACAGTGGTTTTGAGAGTGAATAAATTAAGGAGTATTATGGTTAAAATTTCAGTTTTAAATGACGATAGATGTCATGCAAAAGAACTTACTAATATTCATGGGTTATCTCTATTTGTTGAATCAGACGAGATTTCATTTTTGTTTGATGTTGGTCAAGAAAATCATTTTATAAAAAACGCAGAGAAAATGAATATTGATTTAAGCTTGGCAAATTTGGTTGTTTTAAGTCACGGACATTATGACCATACTAATGGACTTATTAATCTTTCTGAGAAAACTAAAATAGTTTGTCACCCAAATTGCACAGTTTGGAGAAAGTCAAATAGAACTGGCGAATATAATGGAATGCCACTTTCTGAAGAAGAATTTAAATCTAAATTTAACATAAATTTCGCAAAAGAGCCTTATTTTATTTCTAAAAATATTATTTTTTTGGGTGAAATAGAGAGAAAATATGTTTTTGAGTGCAAAAATTTTCCTTCAGTATTGAAAGATGGTTCAGATGATACGGCAATAGATGATTCTGGAATTGCGATAAAAACAGACCAAGGATTAATTGTTATCACGGGCTGTGGACATAGTGGAGTTTGCAATACTGTGGAGTGGGCAAAAAAAGTTACTGGAGAAAACAGAGTTTTTGCAGTTATTGGTGGATTCCATTTAAAAAATATTAATGAACAAACTCTAAAAACAGTGGATTATTTTAAAAAAATTAATGTAAAGAATATTATTCTTGGTCATTGCACGTCTGATGAAGTTTGTGAGTTTTTTAAAGAAAAGCTCATGCCAAAAATTAAAATTGATATGCTTGAAACAGGTAAGACTTTAAAATTCTAAGATTCATATTTCTTAACCCTCTGCTATATAATTTAGCAGGGGGATTTTTATGGAACAAACTAACACAAATGGGGCAGTTAAAGCTTCTGCTAAAATTCATTCAGTTAATATTTATAATAGAGAAAAAATTAGTGTTCTTGGGGCTGAGCAGGTTTTAAGCAGCACAGAGAAGGAGATTGTTATCAAACTTAAAGATAGTTATATGTTTGTTTCTGGCAAAGATTTAATTATTATAAAACTCATTCCAGAAGAAGAGGAACTTGTTGCTCAGGGATTAGTCACTGGCATTCGCTATGAAAATAAAGTTACAAAAAAATCTTTTTTAGGTAAGGTTTTTAAATAATGTTTTTTAAAAATCAACTTATTTTTGTATTTTTAAGGTTTTTGCTTATTGGATTATATTTTGGCTTGGCAAGAATTCCTTGCAAACTAATTTCAAGGCTTACCAAAAACAATGTAATTGTTTATAATATAATTTCATTTGCATATTGGCTTGCATTTGGGGCAATGTTTGCTTGGGGTTGTGTGGCTATTTATAACTACTCTTTTTGTTGGTTTGGGCTCCTTGGTATGCTTTTTGGCATAATTTTAGTTGAAATAAGTATCAATTTTTTCTTTACAAATCTATTTTTGTTATTATATAATAAGTTCAAGAAAAGATTTTCAAGGGAAAAAGAGTATGGAACAAAGCAGTCAGCTTAAAAAACTTCAATATATTATTGTTTCTTGCATGTTTGCTTTTGCAATCCTTTTGGTTGTGTCTATTTTTTCAATTGTATCATATGGCAAGGCAAGAAAAGCAAATGCAAACTATGATGATATGATCGCAAGATTAGAATCTCAACAAGTTAGTCTTAAAAATTCTATAGAAGAGAAAACTGATGAAGACTATTTGGAAGAACAAGTTAGGAGTCAACTTGGAATGATAGGAAATGGCGAAACTCTTTATAAATTTAAATAAAACAAAAATATGCCTGTTTGGCATATTTTTTATGCTTAATTTTTATAGAATTTAAAAAAATAATAAAAAATAAAAAATTTTTGTCAGCACTTGACATATTTCAATTTCAGGTGTAATATAATTATGTTGTAGAAAACAAGGTAGTTTTCTCTCACTATATCGCGGGGTAGAGCAGTTGGCAGCTCGTTGGGCTCATAACCCAAAGGTCGCAGGTTCGAGTCCTGCCCCCGCAACCATCTTTAGCCTAATTTAAACCTAGAGTTAGGTTTTTATTTTGCAATAATGATTTGCTTTGCTATAATTTTATTACAGGAGATTTAATTTATGAATATAAGGATATTGCAATTAATTGAGGGTGCAAAACAAGCAACTGGTGTGGTTGTTATTATTGATGTTTTTAGGGCTTTTAGTGTTGAGGCTTATGCAATGGCAAAGGGTGCTAAAACAATCATTCCAGTTGGTGATAAGCAACTAGCTTATGATTTAAAAGAACAAAACCCAGATTATATTTTGATTGGTGAAAGAAATGGCAAAATTTTGCCGGGGTTTGACTTTGGAAATTCTCCAAGCCAAATAGAAAATATTGATTTTTTAGGCAAAACCATCATTCACACAACCAGTGCTGGAACACAAGGCATTGCAAATGCGAAAAATGCATATGTAATTTTGACTGGAAGTTTGGTTAACGCAAAAGCAATTGCAAAATATATAAAGCAAAATAACTTTGAAGATGTTTCTCTTGTTTGTATGGGACTTAGAGCAGAAAGACCAATTGAAGAAGATACACTTTGTGCTGAATATATTAAAAGCCTGCTTGAGAATAACCCAATTGATTTAGTTGATAAAATAGAAAATTTAAAGAGAACAAGTGGAGCAAAATTTTTTGATCCAACTCAACAAGATGTTTTTCCAGAAAGAGATTTTTATTTAAGCACTGACACAGACAAGTTTCATTTTGTGCTTGAAGTTGAGAAGGGAGAAAAATTTGATTATATTAAAAAAGTTGATATTAAATAAAATTTGAAGTGTAAAAACCCCGAATACATTATTCGGGGCTTTATATAATTTTTTAAAAAAATTAAAATGTAAGTTCATTTTCACTTTCAAGTTCAACTTTATTAGTTTTCACTTTCAAGCTTTTAAATTTTATTTCAGGGTGTTTGATATATCCATTTGGTGTAAAATAAAATTTTGTGCCTGCTGGTTTTGTGCTTATGTTTGAGCCACCTACATTATTGGAATTATTTTCTATTGTTTCTATTGGTTGTGATATTTGTTCGCTGGTTTTTGGAGTGGTTTTCTCTGGAATGGTTTTGAGGAGGGCGGGTTTTACTCTTGCAACTCCTTCTCCAAAAGAGATATTTACAAAAGAATTATTTTGTGGGGTTTGGCTTATTGGCTCATTCTTTTTTATTTCAAAAACAATTTCTTCTGGTTTGCGTCCAATATATGCACAAATTTTTTCGAGTTTATTTTTTCCAATTTTTTTACCTTTTTTTATTGAGTGTGCGAAATGAATTCCTATTCCAACATCTCTACAAATCTGTGTTAGGTTTAAAAATCTTTTATTCACAATAGAGATTAAAATAGAATAATCGACTTCTGGGTTTTCTGGATTGCAAGCTCCTATGTTTTGTTTTTTAGGTTTTATTCTTTTCATAATATCATTTGGTTCACAATTTAAATATTTGCAAATTCGTTTAACTGTATCTGTTGAAATATCCTTTCCTTCTCTAATTTTATATAAAACGATATTGAATGATACAATTTTATATCTAAAAAGTTCAGAGTCTGTTAAATTTTTTTCACTTAGCATTTTATAAAGTCCTGAATAGTCAACTTCTTTATTATTTTTATTTTCTTCTGCTTTTTTTATTTTTATTAAAATTTTTTCTCTATCTTCAATGTTTTTAAATTTAACAAGTTTATCAAGAGGCATATTTAAAAAATCCATAATCTTTTTGTAAATTCTAAAATCTAAAAGTTGACCCTTATTTATTTTAGTTACATAGTTTCTATGGATACCAACTTGCTCCATAAAGTCTTGAAGAAACTTAGCTCTTTGAACTGCGATATTTAATAGATCTGTATAATCGCAAGCTGGTTGTTCGTTGTTAATTTTTGATTGAATGTTTTCGCTTTCAATTTTTGTTCTTGAGTTTTTAAATGGGGTAAAAAGCTCTTCAGGTTTACATTTAAAATATCTGCATAGTTTTGTTATATGAGTTTTTTCTAATTTAACACTTCTTCTAACGCTGTCTTTAAATAATTTAGTAAAGCTTAATTTTTTGCAAAGCTCATCAAGAGTTAAATTTTCTTGTTCCATTTTTTCATAGAGTTTGCTAAAATCAACCTCTGGTTCAAGTCTTTTCATGGCTTTTCGGCGATTTTCTTTAACATCTTCTCTAGACCTTAAATTTATTATGATATCTTCTTCTTTGCAGTTGAGAAATTGTGTAATTTTGTCAACTTTTTCTTGTCCAAGGTGTTTGCCTAATGACATTCTTTTGAAAATTTCTTGTGAATTTAAACCAGTTTTTTTGCATAGTTCATTAACCGAAATCATTCGATTTTCAAGTAGTTTAAGAAGCTTACTATAATCACAATCAATAAATGGATTTTTTCCAGTCTTGATAGTGTAAAGATCTTCTTCACTGCAATTTAAAAGAGAAGTTAAAACTTTTAAGTGCTTACTATTTAGGGGTTTTCCACTACTAATCAGGCTACCAACATAATTTCTACTAATCTTGCTATCTGATAAAAGTTTATTTATTGATAGACCTTTCTTTTTTAATAATTCTTTAAACTTGCTATAGTCATAATATGTTTCAATGTTTTCTTGTTCTGGCATTGTATCTTGCGAAATTATTTCCATTATGTCATTAAGGTCACATCTTAGAGCTTTACAAATTTTTCTCATATTTTTGTAAGAGAGAAGTTTGCCCATGGCAAGAGATTTTATTGCTGCTTTCGGAATGCCTGCGGCTTTGCAAAACGCATCTCTGCTTCCATACATATTTCTGAGCCTTATAAACAATTTAGAAAAATTGTATTTATCTCCAACACCAGCGTTTGCACTGCGTTTAATTTTTGTTGTATTAAATGTAACAATATCAGCGATTGAAACTTTAAAATAATTATATGCTTTTTTTAGTGTTTTATCCTCTAACTCTTTTCCCTGAACAATTTTGTCTATGGACACTTTAGAAAGATTTGTTGCTGCCATAAAATCTGAGGTTGAGTTAAAATTCAAACGAATTAGACTAATAAGCTTGGAATAGTCACACTCAGTATTTGAGTAGTTGAGATTGTCAAAAATTTCAAGTCCAATAAATTTTATTTTCTTTGCTTTTTCATTCTCTATTTTTATTGCTCTTAATATGTCAGGGAATAAACAAGAAATTATTTCTTCATTTGAAGATTTACCATCATTATTTTTAATTTCTTTTAAAAGTTTCTTTTCCAAAAAAATACCAAAATGCTTAAGTGCTGCAAGAACAGAATTTTTAATTTCATTTTTTTGAATGTCGTCAGCTAGCTCTTTAAGTTTTTGTTTTCCATTAATATAAAAATCACCAATGTCGTTTAGTTTATTTTTCTTAGCCCATTTTGATGCTGCATTTGAAAGATTAATATCTTCTGTTTTAATTTCAAATACTGTAAAATCAGTATCCTTTAGTTTTAGAGAAAATTTTGCAAGAGCAAGTTGCAAAGAATACATAACATCAGTTGTCCCACGAGATAAGTTTCTTTGGATATGTAGTTTTGCAGAGGTGTATCCAAGATTAACAAGGTCTCCAATTGTGAGCAACTTCTTTTGATTATTATTATTGTAGAATATTTTATTTTCAAAAAGTTCTTTTGTATAATTTTCTAAATTTAGGTATTTGATAGGAAGATTCATCACATCTTCAAAACTAATTCCAAGCACGCTAAAAGAGGTCTTTCCAGACCTTGGCTTTGATTGAAGATAATCATAATTCATTTCTTTCATTGATTTTCCTATAAAATAATTATAGCATGAAAAAATTTATAAAGGAAGAGATAAATTAAAAAATTTAGTATAGATACTTTTTAGTAGAAGTATCTGAAAAGTCGTTAGAAATAGTCCATTCAAAATTAAAAAAGTAAATATATAAAATGAATAATAAATTTTTTTACATCAAATTTTGTTTTGATTTTA
>CATLBG010000027.1 GCA_949878595.1 uncultured Clostridia bacterium | reverse complement strand
ATGTAGTTATCAATATAAATTTTAATCGCCTGCAATAAATTGGAACTATATATTTTTTTATTATATCTTATTTCTATATTATTAAAAGGCTGATATTCTCCGTTTAATATTTCATAAGATTTTTCTATTTCATTTATCTTTATATTTTTATCATATTCTGAAACATATTCGTCACAATGAGATGAACCAATACATTTATGCATATGGTATTTACAAAATTGTTTTTTACTATCATAAAAAATACAAGAAACCTTATGCCTCCTATTTTCGTCTTCACTTAACTTATCCGAAAATCCAACGTGCCAAGGTGTTCCTTGAATCATATTACCAAATGACATAAAAATTTTTACTCCAATTACTATTTTGCTATGACATCATTATATCATCTTTTTAAAAATAATTCAATTTATATTTTTGGCATTTAAAAGTGTGCTTGTCTTATACGAGTGCTGTCGCTTCGCTCCAGCAGACAAGCACACTTTTTAATCTAAATTTTTATAACCAAAGTAAGCAAAAAGGTGGGCACGGGCTAAAGCTATCGTGCACCACCTTTTTCTTTTGCTCACATTTTATATTTATTCTCTAACTTTTACTCACATATAGTTCATAAGTATTTCACACAACCTCATGTCATTTGCTAATGTTTATGATTTATATTTTTCTTATCAGCAAAACTAAGGTCATATTTAGTTCGGTTTGTGTTTATGTAAAGTTAGTAAAAGTTTGGGTTTTGTAAGCATAAAGTATGGGTTTAGTTTCTGGTAAGTCCTAAAAATTTATGCTACCTTAATTTTGCAAATAAAAATCAAGTAATATTAAAAACTTGCTGATTATCTGCCGACTAATGTCATATTAATTACAAAAAATAAATGATATAAATTTAAGTATTAAAAAGGAGGTCTATATGAAAGAAAATTTGAAAGTTGTCTTTAAAAACAGTTTAAATACTAGCATTTTGGACAAAGACTTTTATCTTGCAATTTTTAATCATATTTTAGACCTTCACAAATCTAATCAAAATTAATTTTGAGATTACGGCGTGTGCTTGTCTTGATACGAGAATAAGTCTTTCGTTGGTTTGTAGTGTAAACAAAATTATCTTGCAGTCAAGGGTAAAGTGTATTGCTTATGGCAACCCTTGACTGCAAGTTATTGTTACAACAAATAAGTAAAATTAAAATATAATTTTGTTTTTAGCGTTTCTGTCGAAAGACAAATTTAACTTATAAAAGGAGAAAATAAAAATGAAAACAGCAGTTATATATGCAAGATATAGTTCAGATAGTCAAACAGAGCAAAGCATAGAAGGACAACTAAGAGTTTGTGAAGAATATGCTCAAAGGAATAACATAATTATTCTTAACACCTATATTGACCGTGCTATGACTGGAACAAATGACAACCGACCAGACTTTCAAAAAATGTTAAAAGATTCTGGTAAAAAAGAATGGAACTATGTTTTAGTTTATAAGCTAGATAGATTTAGTCGAAATAAATATGAAACAACAATACATAAACATACACTTGCATTGAATGGTGTTAAAGTATTATCTGCTATGGAGAACATACCAGACTCACCAGAGGGAATAATCTTAGAAAGTTTGCTTGAAGGTATGAATCAATACTATTCAGCTGAACTCTCACAAAAAGTTAAAAGAGGTATGAAAGAAACCAGACTCAAAGGAAATTTTACAGGTGGACATCTAATATATGGCTATAAATTAGAAAACCATAAAATTATGATAAACGAAGAACAAGCTGAAGTAGTAAGATATATCTATAAACAATATTCACTTGGAATTTATGTTAAAGATATTATAAACGAACTTACGAAGCAAAGAATTTTTAACAACGGAAAACCATTTGCAAGAAATACAATTTATAATATTTTGAAAAATGAGAAATATGCAGGTATTTATAAATTTAATAATGAAATCTTTGATAATATGTATCCACAAATTGTTCCTACCGAAATTTACGATAAAGTAAGAAATAAAATAGACTTAAATAAATATGGAAAACGAAGCACCGAAGTTATTTATTTGCTTAGGCATAAATTAAAATGTGGCTATTGTGGACAACCAATAAGTGCAGATTGTGGAACAACAAAACAAGGTAAAAAGATGCACTATTACAAATGTTTAGGAAGAAAAAGAAATAATGGTTGCAAAAAGTCTGTTATTCGCAAAGAGGTATTAGAAGATTTTATTATTGAAAATATATTAAGTGTTTTAGATAGTCCAAAATACATTAATGATATAGTTAAAGGCTTATTGATTGCTCAAAATGAACTTGCAAATGGAAATAGTTTGCTTACAAGTTTAACAAAAGAAAAGAAGCAAGTTGAAACAACACTAAACAATATAATGAAGGCAGTTGAACAAGGTTTAATGAATAATACCACTAACAAAAGAATGAAAGAACTTGAAACACAACTTGAAGAATTAGACCGACAAATACTCATAGAAAAGAGCAAAAATATTTGTAGATTAGATGAAAGCACAATAAAAGAATATTACTTAAAAGCACTAAAATTAGAGCCATTTATGTTAATTAATTACTTAATAAAAGAAATAAAGCTCTATGATGATAAAATGGAAATTACATTTAATAGCCCAATAAGAAAAAGCCCAAATGATAAGGGCTCTTTACTTTGCACAAAATTTGAAAAATTTGGTATTATTGTAATGTATAAAAGTGAATTTGAGTATATAGATATGCAAATCAACTTTTATGTTTAATAAAAGCAATAGGCTACTTTATTCCACGGTGCTCTTGACATGAGCCTCTACGGAATGATTTATTTATGCAAATGGGCGAAGATGCAATCGCTTACGCTCTTTTTCTTTGCTTGGCAATCAGCCTAAATCATTCCTACTCATGTAAAGAGCCTTTCGCGGCATAAAGTTGGTTCCTAATACTATTTTAATGTTTTCTTATATTTATCAGCACATTCTTTTTTAAGTTCATTCTTATCAATTATTTCTTCTAAGGAACTAACATTACTTTTAAATATTTTTGCCATTTTTAAAATTTCTAAATATAGAGAATTATCATCTATAAATTTATCCAAGTCATCATATATTTTTTTAGTTTTATTATTTGCTTCATTCTGATATATTTCTATGAAAGAGTCAATTTGATAAATTTTTACTAAATCGTTATCTATTCTATTCTTAATTTGGTTTACTATTTTTCGTCTACAATCAAACCAAAAAAGTCCCAAAAATAACTCACTAATTTTTACATATACTGAATAGTATCTATCATCAATAACATTTAGAACTTGGACTGCTTTTTCTAGTTTCATATTTCTATTTGTACTAAATAAAGCAGAGAAACCAAAACAATTAATTTTATATGCATCAATTACAATCTCATCAACTAATTGTTTTCTTAATGTTATAAAGTTTACTATGCAAATTGTAAAGGATAAAAAAGCACTACCCAAAATAGCAAAAGATAAATTTTGCCACCAATCTTTTAAAAATATTGCACCAAATAAAGATAATATGGTTATTATTAAAGATATTTTTATACCCCATTTATTAACTTTCATAAATACCTCCTGTCTATGTTATATTAAATTTTAAGATACAATCAAAAATAAAACCTAAACCAAACTTTTTAAATGTTCGATTTAGGTTTCATTTGGCGGGAAGAATGTTATTCAAGTTGAACTTATTTTCTTTAATTATACTTTAATTGGAATTTTTAAATAATTATTCTTTGTTTATTTCCTCCAAAATATTATCCCAATCAACACGCTTTTTCACATCCTCCAAATAATAGCATACATCAATGTAATGATCTAATAAAGCTGGCAATAAATCTTCATAAGTGTTGAAATTGGTTTCAAAGTAATCTTCTAAATCAAGCATATTATCAATACTAAATATCTTATGATCTATTTCATTTCTATTTTTATTTACTAATTTAAGTTTTGATAAAATATTCGATTTGCCTTTAAAATCTAATGAAAAGTTTTCATAATCATTTAAAATTTGTCCAAAAGTTTTCCTGTCGAAATCTACTTTTAAATCTATTTTTGTTGGCCATATCTCAGCTTTAATGTAGCAAATGCTTATGTGTATTATTTCTTTCAAAAATTGTTCTAATACTTGTTGCCAAATTAGCAGTCCACCCATTTTTGCGGAAATAGATGAATTGCTGTGAATTCTTCTAGCAGATTTTAACAACTCTATTTTCCTTTTCTTTTGTTTATCGATCCACCAAGTTGGATTGCTCATCATTTCAAATATTTGTCTGTCATATTCTTCAAAGTATTTATCCATGAATTTCTCCTATAAATCTATTATAACACATAGTTTAATTGACATTTTACTGTTTTGTGGTAAATATTTAAAATTTATTTACTTTTCTTCTGTAAATTAATACAAATATTAAATTTTTATGTTATAATAATTTTTGAAAGGAGAGATCTAATGTGTAAAGATGTTGCCAAACCATTTTTAAAATGGGCTGGAGGTAAAGGACAACTTTTAAATACATTTGACGAAATGTTTCCAAAAGATCTTGCAGAAGGCAAAATAAAAACCTACATTGAGCCTTTTGTTGGCGGTGGAGCAGTCCTTTTTTATGTTTTACAAAATTATAATATTGAGAAAGCATATATAAACGATATTAACAAGGAACTTATAAATTGTTATCGATGCATTAAAGCAGATGTTGAAGAAGTTATCAAGCAATTAGACATTTTAGAAGAAAAATATCTATCTAGCGAAGATAGAACCGTTTATTTCTATAAAGTAAGAGATAGATACAATGAAATTCAATTAAACGGACATTATGATTTTGAAAAATGTGTTGACTTTATCTTCTTAAATAAAACTTGTTTTAATGGGCTTTATAGAGTTAATAGAAATGGTAAATTTAATGTACCACATGGAAAATATAAAAATCCATTGATTTGCGATCAAGATAATTTAAGATTATGCTCTAAACTTTTGCAAAAAGTAGAAATCAGTTTTGGAAGTTATGAGCAAGTCTTAGATAAAGCAGACAAAAATACTTTTGTATATTTTGACCCACCTTATAGACCACTCATAGAAAACAACTCATTCGTAAGCTATGACAAGTCTGGATTTGATGATTATGATCAAATTAAACTTGCAGAAAGTTATAAAAGACTTAACGATAAAGGCTGTATTTTAATGTTGTCTAACTCAGACCCTAAAAACACAAATGAAGATGATAATTTCTTTGATGACCTATATCAAGGTTTTAAAATTGAAAGAGTGTTTGCAAAGAGAATGATAAATTGTCAAGCAAGTAAACGTGGAGATATAACTGAAATTGTTGTAATGAATTACAAAAGGAGAAAAGGTAATGAAGATTTTGGATGATATTAAAGACTTATTAATTTTTCAAAAAGAGTTTAATAAAACTGCAATAAAATTGGTTAGGTTTAACTCATCATACGATGTAGTATATGCTCAACATGATAAGGAAAATTTAACATTTAGATTTTTTAAAGAATTAAATTTAAAAAGAAATGATAAATTGATAGATGAACATGATAATATTTATTTTATTGAAGAGGTTGCCATCAATCAGCCATTTAAAATAAAAGTTGACGGGTTGTTGGCAGAGGAAAAAGAATTCAAGACACTGGTTGTAAAGTACAATAAAAAACAAGTGGAACTTCCAGAGAGTATAAAACAATGTGTAACTATAGAAACCAATATTAATATAGAAGCTAAAAATTCAAACTTTGCTGGTGGATTAGCGAATTATAATATAAGTCAAACAGCAAATTACACTCAACTTTTTGATTTTATGAAGCTTCTTTGTAACAACACATTTAATGTGAAAGAATTACAACCATTATTGTTTGAGCTTCAGAAAATAATACCAGAAAAGAGACCAATAGAAGAAAAGTGGTATAAAAAATTTTTTAAATTTATGGGAACTCAATTATTGGATATTGCTAAACAATTTTTAAGTGCATATACAGCAGTGCTTTTAACGAAATAAGGAGAATCTAATGAAAAGAAATTTTAAAGATTGGTTTAATACCTTTACCGACAGTATCGCAACTTATGAATATTATACAGATTTTAACACTGTTTATAAAAACATTGAAAAAATTAAAGTTGAACTTAATATTATGAACTCTCTTATCGGTTCAAAAAATATTGAGCAAGATTTTGATAATTTGTTTAAAAAATATCAAGAGATTAGAAAATGTTTACCTCTTTTAATTGCCGTAAGAGAAAAAGAGATAAAAGTTGTCGATGATGGCGAAAAATTAAAATATAATTTTACTAACATTAATGACATTGATCTTTTAAAAAGGTTTATGACAAAAACTGGTTTGTTTGATTTAATTTCAAATCATATAGTAAATAATCTTGTAGATTATGCGACTGGAGTTGAAGTTGGGCTCGGTTCTAATGGTAGAAAAAATCGTGGCGGACATCTTATGGAAGATGTTTTACAAGGATTTATTGAAAAAGAAGGTTTTATATTAAATAAAACTTATTTCAAAGAAATGTATTTAAAAGATATAGAAAGTAAATGGAATATTGACTTATCTCCTCTTTCAAACCTTGGTAAAGTTGCAAAAAGATTTGATTATGTAGCAAAAACTAAAAATTGTATTTACGCTTTTGAAACAAATTTTTATTCCAGTTCGGGTTCAAAACTTAATGAAACCGCAAGAAGTTACAAAATGATTGCAGAAGAATCTAAAAATATAAAGGGTTTTGCTTTTGTTTGGGTAACCGATGGTTTGGGTTGGATAGATGCAAGAAATAATCTTGAAGAAACTTTTGATGCTATGGAAAACCTTTACAATATTAAAGACCTTTCTAATGGCAAATTAAAGGAACTACTGAAATAAATGGAAGAAAAATTTGAACTTGAAACAAACACCATTTGGAGCTTTCTGCATCGTGGAAAATGGGCAACCCACGATGCAAAATATCGTGGAAACTTTTCGCCCTATGTTGCAAAAAATATAATCTTGCGTTATTCAAAACCAAATGATTTAGTGTTAGACCAATTTGTTGGTGGTGGAACAACCTTAATTGAATGCAAATTAAACAATCGCAATGCAATAGGTATTGATATAAACCCAATTGCAGTTAATATAACAAAAAGGAAATTGAAGTTTGAATGTGATAACAATGTAGATATTGATGTAAGACTTGGAAATGCTTGTAATTTGCACGAGATTAAGGATAACAGTATTGACTTAATTTGCACCCACCCACCTTATGCAGACATTATTAAATATAGCGAAGGTATTGTTGGAGATTTATCTCAACTTAAGTATAAAGATTTTCTTGTTGAAATGGAAAAAGTTGCAAGTGAATGCTATAGGGTTTTAAAAAAAGATAAATTTTGCGCCATTGTTATGGGGGATACTCGCAAAAATGGAATGGTTCAACCTCTAGGCTTTGAAGTTATGCAAAGATTTGTAAATGCAGGCTTCAAACAAAAAGAAATTATAATTAAAGAACAACACAACTGCAAAGCAACTGGTTTTTGGAAAACAAACAGTGAAAAATATAACTTTCTATTGTTAGCGCATGAGTATGTGTTTATTTTTAAGAAATAATTACAGGAGAAGATAATGACAGAGCAAGAATTATTGAATGAACTAAAAAGAAAAATGATGGAACTAATAATGTTACCAACCCCAGACACCAATGAGTTAAAAGAGTTGGAAATCGTATTTGATGAGATGGCAGAAAAATTGAGTAAATTGCCGCAACATTTGAGAATGCCTGCAGTTGTTTTATTGGCGAAAACTTTTAATAAATATCACATACTCTAATATGAGAAACTTATCAAAATTTTCCGTTCGGACATATAGTGCCCGAGCGCTTTTTATTCTATAAAAAAGTTAAAAAATTTTCTCGCTGTCAAAGACATGTTGACAGCGACTTTTTTATACTGTGCGTGGAGGTTGAGAAAAGGTCGAAAGAAATTAAAAGGAGAGAAGCTATGTAAAAGTAAAAAATCTTATAGTAAGCAGGATAAGAGTTTGGACTCAAAATCGAAATTTTAAGGCCTATAAGTCCCATAAAATCAGGCATTTTTGGTGCTTCGCCCCAAAGGGCTGTTGGCTCGATTTTGACTCAACTCGTTTTCGCTTATGCAAGTGGGATACCCACTTCAATTTAAACAGAAAAGGAGGTATTATGAATACAGAAAATACACCATATTTTAAAAATATGGTAACAATTGATTTTGGAACTAAAATAGAAAGGACAGGGAAAATAAATTTTAAGAAATCTGTGATTAAGCGTGCAGGCTCAGCATTATCATCTAAGCTTTTAGATTATATGAAAAAAGGTGGAGACATAAACAATCTGACACCTGAAAATGTGTTTATGAAATAGCTATAACTCGATTAGCTTTATCTCATCATCGTAATTTTTAAGTTGTGTATAAATTTGATTAGAGTACATTTTTAACATATCAAATTCTTGTTGTGTTACATTTGCATTATGCGCAATTTTATTTCTGATATGGTATAACTCTTGTATTCTAATCCTAAGAAAATCTTGTGAAGGGAAATCAGTTTCAAATAACAACCAATTATCATTCTGAATAACTAATTTTTTTAATTCGTCAAAATCTAAATATGACAAAATACTTTTTCCACGAGGTTCTGTCCATCCATTTTTATCATCTTCAGCCTTTCGTGACAATGCTTTCTCTTGAATCTTTTTATTTGTCTTAAACAATTCAATTAAATCCTCTGATTTATATTTGTTTTTATATTTCACTAGTATGTATGCACGCAAATAATTTTCAATAGAGTATGCTTCTATATAGGCATCTGAATTTAAAGATAGTGTATTTATAAGTTTACCAGAGAGTTTTTTATAATTGTTGGTAATTCGACTTTCAGTTTGTTCTACATTTCCTGTTGTGTACTCTAAAAGAGTGTCATTTATAGATATTTGCAACTTTTTAATATAGTCGTCAAGATTAAAATAGGTTTCATCTAAAAAGCTTCTATTCGAAAAGAGCATGAAAGCAAAATCTTCTTTTGGGTCTTTGCTATTGTGTTCATCATTATAATGTTTTAAATCAAGGTCTTGTTCTACAATTTCATTTAATGTTTCTTTACAGAAGTTAGAATATGTTTTGCTTAAAATTTGAATTGCCTTACATTTTATCTGATTTTGAGAAAATGTCATTTCAATATCAAAAAAACATTGCTTTATATTAAGCAATACATGTTTTAACTTTGGGATTTCCTGATAAAAATAATCACCTATTTTAGGTAATGATTTGTGAGTCTGTAAAATTTTATACACTTTTTTGGAAACTGCTTTTGCAATTTGTTTTTTATTTTTCATTCTAATCCTCCAATCCCATTAGATAATCTATTGATACCCCAAAAAATCTGGCAAGAACAATAAGTTGTGTGCCCTTAACATCTGCTTGTTGGTTTTCCCAACGACAAATAGAAGCGACACCAATTTTGGTTGCTTTGCTAAGACCTTGAATAGATAGGCCCTTTTCAATTCTTAATTCTTTTAATCTTTCTGCAAATTTTTCCATGCTTATATTATATTCCATTTTAGGAATAAAGTCATTGACATTCCGTTATAGGAATGATATAATAATTCCGTAACAGGAATAAAACCGGAGGTATTTATGAAAAAACGAGCTGTAATTTATGCGAGATTTAGTTCGCATAGCCAAACAGAGCAATCTATCGAAGGTCAACTGCGAGAATGCTATTCTTATGCTAAAAGAAATGACCTAATCATTATTGGCGAGTATATTGACCGAGCAATATCTGGAACGACTGATAATCGCCCGGAATTTAAACAAATGATTGAAGATAGCAAAAAGCAAGAGTTTGATTTTGTTTTGGTTTATCAACTTGATAGATTTGCAAGAAATAGATACGATAGTGCAACCTACAAAGCAAAGTTGAAGAAAAACAATATAAGAGTTTTGTCAGCAAAAGAAAATATTTCTGATGACGCAAGCGGTGTGTTAATGGAAAGTGTTCTTGAAGGCATGGCAGAATACTATTCTGCTGAACTTTCCCAAAAGGTAAGAAGAGGCATTAAAGAAAGTTTAATCAAGGGCAATTATATTGGTGGCTATATTTTGTATGGCTATGATGTAGAAAATAAAAAGTATGTTATAAATGAAATTGAAAGTGCTATTGTAAAACAGATTTTTGAAAATTATGCGAATGGCAAAAAGGCACAAGATATTGTTGATGACTTGAACAACAAAGGTTTAAAAACAAAATACAATAGAAAGTGGACTCTAAATATAATTGCAAAAATGTTAAGGAATACAAAATATATTGGTAAGTGTGAAATCAATGGCATTGAATATAACAATGTGTTTCCGCCTATTGTTGACAAAACTATATTTAAACGATGTAATGACATTATGGATACTCATAAGCATAGACAACGAAAAGAAATAGATAGTGAAGATATTTATATTTTGAGTGGTAAACTTTATTGTGGCGAATGTGGTTATCTAATGACTGCTGAAACTGGAACAAGTTCGACTGGCGCTATCCATAGATATTACAAATGCTTTGGTAAAAAGAAACGAGCAAACAATTGTGGTAAACACAATGTTAAAAAAGAAGATATAGAAAACTTCGTATTTGAAAAAACAAAAGAATATGTTTTGCAGCCTAACATTATTGAGCGAATTGCAGAAGTTGTTGTTGAAAAATTTAATAGCGAGATAAGTGAAAGTGCAACTTTATCTAAACTAAAATTAGAATTAAAAGAAAAAGAGAGAGCAATTAACTCAATTTTAGATGCGTTAGAAAAAGGCATTTGCACGAAATCCACACAAGAAAGATTATTAAAACTTGAAAAAGAAAAAGAGGTTTTAGAAGATAAAGTGTCTTATGAAGAAAATCATCAATTAAAGCCACTAGAAAAATCTCAAATTGAAGATTTTCTTAAATTATATGCTAAAAAGAAATTTGATAGCAAAACAGATAAAAATGATTTCTTCAATAATTTTATTTTAAGAGTAAACCTGTTTGACGATAGAATAACTATTGTGTATAACACAAGTTTTAATCCTGCCGAAGAAATATATAAACGAAGCCCAAATAACCCCGATGGCAATCAAAACAATGGTGGAACAACAATTTATAGGCAAGAACTTGAATTGTCTGAAAAAGACATAAAAAAATTGCCGTTTGATAATTCGTTCAAACGACAATTGTCTGGCGGAGAGTTAGGGATTCGAACCCCAGATAGCTTTCACTATGCCAGTTTTCAAGACTGGTGTATTCAACCGCTCTACCAACTCTCCATATTAAATTGTTTTCAGCAAACTACAAATGTGTCATATTTTTGCTGACTAGTATAGTATATTCAATCTTAACTAAAAAATCAAGTGTTTTTATTAATTTTTTTATGCTTTGTTTTAAAGTGTATATTTACAAATAATTAAAATTATAATATTTGATTTAGATGGAACTTTAATCGATTCAATTTGGGTTTGGAATAAAACTGATGAGACTTTAGTTAAAGAACTTTCTGGTAATCCAGATTTTGAGATAGAAGATGTTCAAGATTTTAGAAATATGATTTTATGCAGTTATAATCAGGGTGATATTTACCTTAATTATTGTGCATGTTTAAAAGAACTTTGTGGTTCAAGTTTAACTGCTAAGCAGATCAAAGATTTGAGATGGCAAATTTCTTCAGACTTTTTTAAACAATTAAACTACAAACCAAAGGCTGCTGATGTTTTGCATGCTTTAAAAGATTATGGCTACACAGTTGTTCTTGCAACAACAGGAATAAAAGACTTTGTTGATATTTGCAGAGTAGAGAATGAAAATATAAAAAATGCCGCTAATTTTGATGATATTTTTTCATTTATTATAACAAGAGATGATATTGTGGAAAGTAAGCCAAATCCAGAAATCCATTTGAAGGTTATGGAAAAACTCAATGTTTTGCCAAACGATTGCTTGGTTGTTGAAGATTCACTTATGGGTGTGCAGGCAGCGAAAAATGCAGACATTGAAACGATTGCTATTTATGATAAATATTCAGATTCAGATAGAGAAGAGATCAATAATATTGCTACTTATAAACTTGATAATTTTGAATTAATGCTCAAGCAGATAGAGAAAGAAAATCAAGGTTTATTCAAAAAATAAAAACGAAACTAATGTGTTTCGTTTTTGTTTTGCAAATTTTTTAATTAGTCTAAATCAAGATTCTCTATAGAAAATGAATTTTCATCTAAAAATTCATGTAGAGATATTTCTAGACCACTAGCAAGTAGAATTATGGTTTTTAATGTGATACCTTTTGTCCGTCTCTGCATGATACTTTTTATTGTAGGAAATGGAACACCACTAAGCTGGGCCAATTTATATTGAGTTAAGTTTTTTTCACCCATAAACTTACACAATCTTTCAACTATAACATCATTTAAAGTTTTCATGTTTTCACCTTTAACTATTTTTGATATTATTAGTCTACTCTATATTAAAATAATTATTAGGATGACATATCATTCTTTATGGTTGACATGTCATCCTAAAAGGGATATTATAGGATTATAAATAATTTTATTATGGAGGAAAATTATGCAAATTTTAATTTACGGGAT